>WRCH01000011.1 GCA_009784115.1 Chitinispirillia bacterium | reverse complement strand
ACATCAAAATGTGTTGAGGAACTCATATACCACCGGCAAAGCGGAAAAATTAATATAAAAGGGTGGAAAAACGCCGAAAGTATTATTGATTTTATAACAGAATGCAATTTCGGCATAAAATATGTATCCGAAGAGCATCTGAGAACATTGGCGAATCTGCCATTGTACAGGGATCATAAAGATATAACAGATCGGGTCGCCGCAGCGCAGTCGATCACAGTGAAAATTCCGATCATAAGCAGCGACAGAAAGTTTCGATATTATGAGAAGCATGGGCTAAAGCTCGTTTTTAACGAGAGATGATGATTACGATTTTAAAACTGTAAATTAGCATTATTTCAATATAGATAGAAAAACCGGAGGATTAAAAATGACTCTAAACACAAACAGTAAGAAAAGAGACACACGGCAAGGCTTCACGCTTGTTGAAGTTATTGTGGTGGCGGTGATTGTATTGATTTTGTCGGCTGTGGCTATTCCTATGTATAATGGGTATGTGAGGGGGGCGCGACAGGATACTGTGAATAATTTGGCGGAGACTGCGGCGGCGGCGGCTAACTCTTTTTGGCGCAGGACAAATACTACTAACGTAGCGGATATAGCAGGCGGGGCAAATGGGTTAGTTGCGCCTAATACTCCGCCGCTCAATATTTATTTTGACCCGCAAAAACACATTATACATGTTATTGAACGTGACGTATCTGTATCAGAAGTTGGCAAGGGTTCCGATGCTATTACGATACTCAAACAATTTAGATAACTTTGAAATATTATATAGAAAGTAGCATAACAAATTAAAAAATGGACTCAAAAGTGAAGTTAATACCCAAAAAATCGCACTTCTCTCCCCCGCCCTGCAAGGGTAAGAGCGGTTTTACTATTGTGGAGCTGCTTGTGGCCGCGGTTATAGTGCTTGTAGCGGTGATTGCAGTAGTCGCGGTTGTAAGAAAAAGTACTGATTTGCAGATTACAGACTATCACCGGCGTCAGGCGCGGGCTGTTGCTGTAGGATATTTCGAAACCACATTCGGGCACAACCAATTTAACATGGCTGTTACTCCAATATATAATGCCAGCGTTGTACCGCAGCTAAACGACGCGCCTGTTAATGTTGTGATTCCTGTAAACAATACATTTACGGCTCCGCAAGATATTGTTCTCAACGACAGAGGCGGCGTAGAGGATGTTGATCCGCTTATGGGACGAATATCGTTTCGAATTGCAGCCGTAACACAGCCTATCGTTATAAACACTGTCAGCCGTGACATACCTATTCATGTTGTCACGATACGTATTACATGGACAGACGCGGGTGAAGAACAACAAATAGAATTATCTAAACGATTGGCGAACGTACATGACTAAAAAATATTTAATTACCGATACATTGTCATGCCGCAATACAGCCATGCGCGCTGAACATGCCCGCGGCGGGTTTACCCTTGTTGAGGTAATAGTTGTTGTAGTATTAGCTGCCGTACTCGTTATGGGCGGATATGCTGTTTTCAGAATGTACACAAACACCGCGCGCGAAACTTCGGCAAATCTTAGAATGCAGAGACAGGCTGAGGGGCTGGTTGAGGAGATTGCCCGCAGAACGCGCGGCGCGGCGTTTGTCTTTCGGGCACCCGAAACCCCGGTTAATATAATAAACTTCGATGATATTACGATATTTAACGGCGGTAATTCAACGGACAGCCGGGTTAATGAGATCGCTATTCACGATGGTAACATGGTTACGCACCGTTTCAGGTTCAATGATGTCGGCAATAATATTGGTGTTGCACAGGTAGATGATATGACGGGTACGGGCTGGCGGAACTTCACTATCGGCGGCGACCCTGCCGATGCTAATTCTCAAGTTAGGGTTATTTTGGACGAAAGTTGGTTTGGAATTTGGTGGGGGCGCGGTCAGGTTGATATAAAAATGAAACTAAAAACTGTGGCAAATAACGGCAATTTATTTACCTTGGATATACAAAGAGGAGCTTTCAGATGCAGAAACTTCGTCAACTGATTAAGTTAAAAAGCGAAAAAGGCTCAACAATTGTAGGCGCGGTGGCTATCTGCGCCGTCTTGAGCATAAGCATCGCCGGACTCATGAGCGTTTCGCGCAACACAGTCAATCATGAAGCCGAAGCCCACGATGATACGAAGGCTTTTTTGGCAGCTGAATCGGGATTGTTTATGCTCACAGACTGGGTTGCGCGCACCGGCAGTCAATTAACCGCAGGCGCAAGCGCTCCTATGGTATTTGACGGCATAAATGTTGTAGTTACAACTTCTCTGATTCAGAATAATCCTGATAATACCAGCCGCTGGCGGCTATCGTCAACTGCTTCCATTCCCGCCGGCGGTTCCGGACAGCCGCTTCCGTATGAAAAAACAGTGGAGTGGGTTGTTGATCTGGAACCGATAGAAGTACAATCCGGCGCAGGTGGTATTGTGTCCCAAAGTTCCGGCGGAGCAGGTCTTCAAAATCAACATTTTGATGGCCCTGCTCATTTCAATGAACCTTTAGTGCTTGGCAATGTCAATGCCGGTGATGGTGTGAAGTTTAGAGGTCCAGTTACGGTGCACAACCCAACTAATGTGGGTGGCGGAGCACCTCGATTTTCTACAAGACCGCCTTTCAATAACTACACTTACGGCGTAATTGATCCAAACAACGCCCCGTTATCTCTTGGAGATCTTGATCAGGTATTTGAAAGCTCATACAGGTCCGACGCAGAGTTCAGAGATTTAGATATTGCACCGCCCGCCGTTGCTTCACGTACTGTTCTTGCTGTTAACAATACCAGCGGAGTGAGAAATGAGCTGACTTTTGGCGTCACAGGCGGAGTGCCGCATTATATCTTCCGTACAGTGGCGAATAATGGCTCCGGTGCGGAATTGTCCACAACAGGAGTTATTCCATATACTCGCAACGTTCCGATTCTTTTGAGCGCTAATGGTAATTTAACCATCATGCCGGGAGTTGTACTCGGCGTAGTCACTGTTGAAACAATAGGCGGTCACAATATTATTATCAACCTTATCAATGGTAATCTTACCTATGACTGGGCGCCAAATTTTCAAGACAGTCATTTCAATAATAACGATGACAGACTTAATAACGCAGGTGTAACAGCGTATGATAATGCTGCAAGGGGGCAGCCCGATGTTCTCGCATTTTACTCCGACAATAATATTATATTGAGTAATACAAATTCCGGTAATGCAAAACGTGTCATCACTGCGCAGTTGTACGCATTTAATGAGGGCGGTACATTTGATATGGGAAGTACCAATCAAACACTGTTAAACCTTATTGGAACTGCATCAGCGAATACATTTTGGAATTTATCCGGTAATCAGGGAAACAAAATTTTTGCAGGAGTTACTCACGATAAGAGAGAGCTCGGCGCCTACGCCATAACAGTTCGTGACAGCGGCGGAAACCAGCTCGCTCTGCAAAACAAGATTTTACAAAAAATTGACTGGTTAGAGACAAACAATTAGTAATGACACATAAAGGGAAAAGTTGAATGGCAAAAAAACAAACATTAGTAGGAATTGATCAAGACGGCGGCTCTATCCGCGCGGTTCGGCTTGGTTTAGACCGTTCTAAGGGCGCTAACGCTAAGGCAAGCGAGTTCAGGCTTCTTGAGACGCAGGAGATAGAGGGCAGTTTTACTTCGGACGAATCGCTTTTTACCGCGCTTAAGCAGCTTAGGGATAAGATGTCCATATCACCTGCAGATAAGGTTGCGACCTGTCTTAGCGGCAAGCAGACTTACGCGGCGGAGATGAACGTAAAGAAGCTGCCGGATGAGGAGATGAAGTCGATGTTAAAGCTTGAACTGCGCAAGACCATGCCGTTTGAGCCGTCCGCCGCGGTATTTGACTTTAACTGGCTTCCTGCAGATCCCGACGCACCCAAGGACAGGGGCGTTCCTATTATTGTGACCGCCGCGACAAGCATGGCTTTAAACAAGCATCTTAACGTTTACGAAAAAGCGGGTATACGCCCCTTTGTTGTAGAGGTTTTGCCTATAGCCGCCGCAAACTCATTTTGGTCTTTGCGTAAAGAGGAGAGTGAGGGCAATCAGACATTCGTAATTCTGCATGTCGGTTCCGATATGTGTACGCTTATTATTGACGGCGACAAGAGTCCGTTTTTTAACCGTTCGTTCGGTTTTGACATGCCCGGCGTAGCGGCTATGCCCGCTAACTCACCGGATGCGATGCTTCAGATGAGCATTTTGTCCGATGAGCTTAACAAATCGCTGACTTATTACCGTAACACCTATAAAAACGATAATATTTCAACAATAACGCTGATGGGCAGCCACGCGACACACAGTATTTTTGAGGCTGTCGGCAAAAAAACGGGTCTTGTGATAGAACCGTCACAAACCGCGCAGATAGTAGGCAGGGCCAAACCGCCGGTCGCGGGCAAATTCGATTTGGCAGTAGCATTGGCGATGCAGGCGGCGTAACAGGGACGATCCCCCGGATCGTCCGCACGATACGCAAAAAACGCGGGGAGCGGTTTAACCGCCCCGCAATATACGATGTAAGGGCGGCCGCGGCCGTCCAAAAAAGAGAAACAACAAAAGGGAGGTTTTCAATAAATGTTAAAATACAAGTTAAATCTTGTAAAATCGGTGCGTGCCGCCGAGAAGCAGGCAAAACAGCAGAAGAGTAATATGGTTCTTATTGCTATTGTCTGTTTCGGCGTTCTTGGCACGGCGATTTTTTCCGCCTATCTTAAGATTGACGGAATGCAGCGTGTTATCGTAAACGAAAAACGCAAACTCAGGATGATTGAGGCGGAATACCGCAACTATCAGGAGATGCACGTATCTATTGACAAGGCAGATATTGAGCTTTTGAATCAGCTGCAGATGAACAGGGTGTACTGGACCAAGAAACTTGAGGCGATCGCCAAGCATCTTCCCGATGAACAGCCGATCTCTTACTGGATCACAAAGTTTGGTTACAGATCGAACAGCCAAATCTTTAATGTACAGGGATACGGCTATATCACTCATCAGCAGGAGCAGCTTTTAGCTCTTGATAACTATCTCAATGATTTACGCGCCGACGCCAGTTATTCCGATATTTTCAGCAGTACGTTTCTTAATTCGGCGGTGCGGAGCGATGAGGAAGATCATTACCGCGGCCAAAAGCGTGACAGAATAAGTTTTGAGTTTTCTTCCGTTAGAAAGGGAGCGCAGAGAAGATGAAAAATAAAGGCGCGACAATTCTTCTTGTTTTAATGATTGCGGCATTTATCGGGGCAGTAGCGGCCGACCGTTACCATATGCCGAAATTCAAACAGGAATTCAGCAAAGTTGAGAAGCAGAGAGTCATAACATCCAATAAGTTGACTACAGCGAAAATTGTTCAGGAAAACCTTAACCATGTGCGCGAACTCGTTTTCAACAACATGGATTTTCCGGGTCAGCCTGATACTGTTGACCATGAAACGCTGCTTTACAACTTCATTACCACATGTTTAAACGATCTTAAGCTCAAGCTTGTCTCTTTTAAGCCGGTAACGCCTGTAACGGCAGGCCGTGTAACGACTTATGGATATGATGTTGAGATTGAGGGTGATTTCTTTAAGTTCGGTGAACTGTGCGCGAAGTTTGAGAACAGCCGCAGAATTATGGCGATAGAGTCTTTTGATGTTGATCTGATTACCGATAACAGAAATCAAGATCCAAAAGCTTCGGCGGCGGCGGTTAAGGATATAAGGGTTAAGATGCGTATAAATACGTTTCGGATACAAAAAGTTTAATTTGTGTTGATGATTATTGATAGATAATTCACTATTGTTATTTAGTTGTTAAAGGGGTGCAACATTAATATGGTAGAAAAGAGTTCATTTACAAAAAATTACTCTGTCATGATTTTCGCGTGTGTTCTCGCGATTGGTCTTGCGGCATATATGCTTTACCGGGCCGACGACCAAAAGAAGTCATTCGACAAAACCGTAAAGAGCGCATTGCAGACGTCCGAAGGGTATGACAAGGCGTTTATCGACATGGTAAACAGGCTCGAAGACGAGCTTGCGACGCGTGCGAGTTTTGGATACGCGGGCCGCAAAGACCCGATGACCGGAACAGTGCGTAACGTTGTTGTTCCTGCCGCGAGGCCGTCGGCGCGCAGATCGGCAGCTCCTGCCGCGGCGCACAGAGCCGATGAAACAGAAGCGCAGGCGGCGCCGGTTCAGGTTGCAGTAGACCCTGTACGGCTTACGGCTATCATCTTTGACAACACAAGGAATATTTACACTGCCGTTGTGATGGATGGAGAGCGCTCTTTCTCGGTTGACGTAGGCGACAGAGTTGCGGGACGGCGTATTATGAGAATAACCGGTCAGGAGATTATGATGGAGAACGATATTGAGCGTTTTACATACAATATCTCAGGCGATAAGACGAGAGCTTACAAGTAAGAGGCTGATTCATAATCAGCCCGCAAACACAGGCAAATAAATTATTTGCCTGTAAAAGAATTAGAGCAGAAAAATATAATATTAATTTTCATACATATTTTGAGGAGGTTTTCTTGAAAAAGTCTACGGTTTTCATAAGCGCAATATGTGCGTTGATGCTTGTGCAGTCTGCCGCTTTCGCTTCACCGATAGTGTCGAGCAACACTAATCCGTCGCTTAAAGCGCCCATCACTCTTAACGCGCGTGAGGCGAGTCTCTCTGAGGTTCTCAGGGTGCTTGCCGACCGCTCAGGGATGAACTTTGTTGTCGCAGAAGGCGTTCATCGGGAAAAAATCAGCATCATCCTGAACAACACGCCTCTTGATGAAGCTATCAACCTTTTGGTAAGAGCGTCCGGTCTCTCTTATGAGATCATCGGCAACTCAATTCTTATCGCGGAAGCCGATAAGCTCAAAGAGGAGGTGGGTCTCTCCTCTTATGTTGTAGAGCTTAAATACGCTAAGGCGAAGGAGGTAGCGGCAAGTCTTCGTGATCTGTCAAAGAGCATACAGGTTGACGAAGGCGGCAACAGACTTATCTGTTTTACAAGCCCAAGAATGATTCTTGAAATTGAGCGCATAGTAAAGGCTATAGACCAGCCTCACACTTTGGTTCTGCTTGAGACACGGCTTATTGAGGTAAGCATGGACAAACTTGGCAAATACGGGATTGACTGGGATCTTTTGGTCGGTTCGGAGACAGGAATCTCAAGCACGATCTCTTTACCCGCAAAGCCGCTTCGCGACGGGCTTAATTTTAGCGGCGGAACGCGTGAAGCCATGAGCCTCCAAACCGCGGTTAACCTTATGGCACGCAGCGGAGACGCCCGTATACTTATGGATTCAAAGCTCACCACAACCAATAACCGTGAGGCTTCTCTTCACATAGGTGAGATTGTCCCTTACGTGATTCAGTCTTATAATATGTCTGCAGGCGGCGGCGCAAGCCAGTCTATTGAGAAAGAGAAGGTGGGTGTTATTCTCACAATGACCCCGCATATTAACGACAAGAATCAGATAACGCTGAGCCTTGTTCCTGAGGTATCAAATATTATTGACTGGAAAGGCCCCGGTTCTGATATTCCTGTAGTCAGAACACGTAAAACAAGCACAACAGTACGTGTGGAAGACGGACAGACGGTAATTCTCGCCGGTCTTTTGTCTGAAGAGAGAACCGAAGCTGTACGCAAGGTTCCGATCCTTGGAGATATTCCAATACTTGGCCTCCTGTTCCAAAATAAGAGAATTGACAACAAGAAAACGAATCTTATTATTGAGGTTGTTCCGAGAATTATCCGCGACCCTTCCGAGATAGCGCAGCTCATGCGTTCACAGCCTGCGCTTAAGCAGTCGGAAGAACCGGCAGTTCAAAGCGCAAGCGCGGCGCCGGCACCGGCGGCGGCGCCTGTTCAGGCAGCGGCTCCCGCGTATGTACCCGCGGCGCCGGCTCCCGCGGCAGCGCCGGCATATACACCGGCAGCGGCTGCACCGGCGGCTCCGGCATATACACCGGCGGCGGCTGCACCGGCTGCCGCTTCAGCGGAATAGGTAAGGACGGCTCATATATGATAAACGGCACGCGCTTACAATACACCGCACGCAGCAGCGCGCAGGGCTGTGAGGTTGCTTAGCGGCACAGTGTAAACGCGTACCGTAATTCGGTATAACCTCCGCCAACTTAAAAGGCGGAGGTTTTTTGTTATAAACGGTAACAATATTTAGAACCAGACCTACGTAAAACATGGAGGACAATACAGATGCTCCAACATCCAAATCAGGCGATTCCCACTGTTCCGGCGCTGCCGTATAATATAACTCACATGAAAGAGCTTCTCGTTGCCACAGCACAGAGCGGAGCTACCGATCTATTGATTTGTGTGGGTCAGCCGCCTAAAATACGAATTAACGGTTATCTGATTCCGCTTGAATGCGAGACTCTAACCCCTGATAAAACCCTTGAACTCTGCTATCAGGTAATGACAGAATCGCAGCAGAAAAAACTTGAGGATAACTGGGAAGTTGACTTCTCATTTGGAATGCGCGAATTATCCCGCTTCAGAGCAAACGTATTTATGCAAAGAGGCACGGTTTCGGGAGCGTTCCGCAGAATTCCTGTAAATGTAAAATCATTTGAAGAGCTCGGTCTGCCCAGCGTGGTTGAACTTATGTGCGAAAAACCAAACGGACTTATTCTTGTAACGGGCCCTACAGGAAGCGGTAAATCGACAACGCTTGCCGCGATGATTGACAAAATAAACTCTACCCGTTATCAGCATATTATTACTATAGAAGACCCTATAGAGTATCTTCACAAACACAACCGCTGCACGGTTGAGCAGCGGGAGATAAATTCAGACACAAAGTCGTTTCACAGCGCGCTCAGAAGCGTTCTGCGTCAAGACCCTGATGTTGTTCTTTTGGGCGAAATGCGCGACGCGGAGTCTATTCAGGCCGCTCTCACAATCGCGGAAACCGGACACCTCTGTCTTGCGACGCTGCACACTAACTCCTGTTCGCAAACCTTGTCGCGTATTGTTGACGTATTTTCATCGGAGAAGCAGCAGCAGGTCCGCACACAGCTTGCGATGAGTTTAAACTGTGTTTTTACGCAGGTGCTTTTGCCGCGTATAGGCGGCGGGATTCAGCTTGCCATGGAGATAATGGTCGCGTCGTCTGCTATAAGGTCTATGATACGCGAAAATAAAATTCATAACATCGATAACCATATTCAGCTTGGCGCCAAATACGGTATGCAGACCATGAATCAGTCGCTCGCTTCTTCGGTAAAAATGCGCCGCGTAAGCGAAGAGGACGCCTTGGCCGCAAGCACCGATCATGATGATTTCAGGAAATGTATGTCGTATTAGCATGTTATTGGGAAGATATCCACCAGTGTAAAGGAAATAAAAATGAGTGTCGCCGTTACAAACAAACCTGATTCCGCTTCCTACTCCATTACGATGCTTGGATACTCAAAAAATGATTTTGAGCATATAGGCAAGATGATAAATCCTGCGGATTTTGATAAGCCGCTCAAGTTTTACGGAGGCGATCTGTCCAAATCTCACACTATCGAATGCGATATTGCGGTAGTAGTTATTGAGAATGCTTCTGTGCTTGATAAATATGTGAAAGATATTGTTTCGCTCAAACTTCACAGCCCTTTGCCGGTTCTTCTTTGTATAGCGCATGAGAAAGACCGCGGCGTTATAGAAAAACAGAAAATGGCTATAGGCGCGGCGCAGATTATCTATCTGCCGGTACAGCCGAATATGCTTACAAAGATTGTTTGGGATCATCTCTGCCCGCCTGACGGCGCAAGCGCTTCTGCGCCGGCCGCGGCGAAAAATACAGACGATACAAAACAGAGCGCCAAAACCGGCAGCTCCGCGGAACCGGTGAGACTTGGCGATCTGCTTGTCAATAGTAAAATTATAAGCGAAAACGATCTGCAGGACGCTTTGGCGCACAAGAAAAAAACCGGTCTAAGACTTGGAGACGCTCTTATTGAGCTTGGACTTATCACAGAAGAGCAAAAGATCGAATGTCTTTCAAGTCAGCTTAACGTAAAATTGGCTGACGCGCGCCAGTACGCAACTATCGATCTCAATAACGCGGCTCTTATACCCGAACACATGGCAAAGCGCTTCTGCTGTCTTGCGCTTGAGAGAAACGGCAATGAGCTTACCGTTGTAATGACCGATGTACTTGATCTAAAAATACTTGATACTCTGCGCGACGCTACAGATATGCGCATTATCCCTCTTTTGGGTAAAAAAGACGATATTTTAACGTCTATGGAGCGCTGTTACCGCGATATCACCTCTCACAACGACGCGACAAAATTCGCCGAACACATGGAAGAGGAAGATAATATTGAGATTGTCAAAAAAGAAGATGACTCCGATTTGGAAAATGCCGCCGCTGCCGGCGCCGAACTCGGTATTATAAAACTTGTAAACATCCTGATTACAAACGCGGTGCGCGACAAGGCAAGCGATATACACATTGAACCGGCGGAGAACGAAGTTATAGTGCGCTACCGTATAGACGGCGACATGCGCAAAGTGATGTCTCCGCCGAAGCGCTCCCATCACGCGATAGTCGCGCGTATAAAAATTCTCTCCAACCTCAATATCGCCGAGAGAAGACTGCCGCAGGACGGACGTATGGCGATAAAAATGGGTAAGCGCGAGGTTGACATCCGCGTATCGATACTCCCGACGATTTTCGGTGAAAAGGCGGTTTTGCGTATCCTTGACAAAGAGGCTTTTGAGAAGAGTACGTCAAATTTGGGATTTACCCCGCATAACGACCGGATTTTCCGCTCACAGATCGCAAAGCCTTATGGAATTGTTATTGTGACGGGGCCAACTGGAAGCGGTAAGTCAACCACTCTTTACAGCGCGCTTCAGATTGTAAAGAATGTAACAAGAAACGTGATAACCGTTGAAGACCCGGTGGAGTTCCACATGGATGGGATAAATCAGGTTCACGTGAATTCATCTATCGGGCTCACATTCGCGGCGGCGCTTCGTTCCATACTGCGTCAAGACCCCGACGTTATTCTTATTGGTGAAATCCGCGACTCTGAAACCGCCGACATCGCAATAAAGATGGCTCTTACAGGCCACCTTGTATTCTCTACACTGCACACAAACGACGCGGCGAGTTCTATTGCGCGTTTCACAGATATCGGGATACCGCCGGTACTTCTCGGCTCTTCGCTTAATCTTGTAATAGCGCAGCGTCTTGTGCGCAGAATTTGTGTCAGGTGTAAAACTGAGTATCTCCCGGATCCTGAGCTTTTGCATGGAATAGGGCTTAACCCCGCGTCTGTCCCCCGCCTTTACAAAGGCACAGGCTGCGTACAGTGCAACGGCACCGGATTTTCAGGCCGGATAGCGGTATTTGAGATGCTTGAGATATCAAAAGAGATCCGCAAACTCATTTTAAAGGGCGCCTCCACAATTGACATTCAGGAGCAGGCGGAAAAAGAGGGGATGAAGACGCTGCGCAAAGCGGGTCTTGAACTCGCCTTAGAGGGTACCACCACTATTGAGCAGATCATTGCTGCAACGATGGAGATATAATCGCAACAAGACCGCGGCGGGTTAAAACCCGCCGCTACTTAGTTCCCCTACGGGGCGCTGGAAAATAAAGGAATAAAAACCTATGGATTACGATGAACTATTAGCCAAACTTGCCACTGCGAAAGGTGTTTCAGACATACACTTTAAAGTGGGCCGGCCGCCTCTTGTACGTATAAACGGTGATCTTATACCTTGCGGCGATATGCAGCTGACGCCAAACGATACCGAGCAGATGGCCAAGCATTTTATGAGCGATGACCTTTGGGAGCGTTTTTGCAAAAATTCGGAGGTTGACACTTCGTACTCACTCAAAAACGTGAGCCGCTTCAGGGTAAACGCGTTTCGCCAGCGCGGCAGCGTCTCTCTTGTTCTGCGCACTATCCCGTATAACATCCCAACATTTGAGCAGCTGGGTGTACCGGCGGTAATAGAGCAGATCTGTAACTCCAAGCGCGGGCTTGTTATTGTTACCGGGATAACCGGAAGCGGTAAATCTTCTACTTTAGCCGCAATGGTAGATAACATTAACCGCCGATTTAAAAGCCACATAATCACTATCGAAGACCCTATCGAGTTTTTGCATAAAGACAACATCGGTTCAATAAACCAGCGGGAAGTCGGTCTTGACACAGAGGATTTTTCATCAGCTTTTATCTCCTCTTTGCGCCAAGACCCCGATGTTATCGTGGTCGGCGAACTGCGGGATTTGAAAACCATGTCAACGGCGATCCGCGCGGCGGAAACCGGCCACCTTGTGCTCTCCACCCTGCACACAAGCGACGCCAAGGAGACAATAAACCGCTTCATAGACTCTTTTCCGGCGCAGCAGCAAAAGCAGATGCGTCTCCAGCTTGCGCACAACCTTAACGCCGTTATCTCCCAAAGGCTCATAACCCGCGCGGACGGCAGCGGCCGCGCGCTTGCCTGCGAGATAATGGTTGTAAACGCGGCGATCAGAGAATACATTACAGATCCTGATAAAACAGGTGAAATCGTAGTGAATATGGCCAAGGGCAAAGAGAAATACGGTTCGCAAACTTTTGACCAATCGCTCTTAGACCTCGTAAACAAGGGGCTCATAAGCGAAACCGACGCATTGGCAAACGCGACAAGCCCCAATGATCTGAAACTTAAATTTTTGCAGATGTAAAATATAGACTCTTGCATCCTGAAGGGATGCGGCGCCCGGTAGAAATCATGTTACCCAAACAAACCTCTCCGTATCCCTTCAGGATGCGGGAAAAATTAATTTGAGGAAATCCCCAATCACCCAAATAATAACAACCGCCGCTAAAATGAGAGTTAAACCTATATCAATGACTCATTGCGTGACACGTTTATTTATCGTCATTCTGCTGCTCGCGTTATACGCTGATGGCAAAACGCGCGGCAATCGGCATGAACCCGGAAGCAGCGGCGAAGTCAGCCGGCGTTCATCCGCTGCGGAGATTGAGGCCAGATTCCGGCCGCATCTCGAACAACGGGTAAATGACCGCCGCGGCGAGCGGCCAAGACGTCCCGCAAGGGATGAATTTTTAGTATTAATGCGCGCGTGGGATGAATTAAGCGGCGATTTTCAGGCGCTTTACAAAGAAGCGACAGCGATTCCCGCTGACTACGAATATTTTATCTCTCCCGGAGGTAAATTCAGAATCTTCTATACAACAACCGGAATAAACAGCGTAGATACTGCCAATACGTTTCACTACGGCGAAGGGGACAGATGGAATATAAGGTACTATACGCCAAATTATACACCAGATGGAAAAGGTATTCCCGACTACATCAGCGAAGCGGCATTCGCGCTTGACAGCTCGTGGTCAATGATGGTTGATAGATTCGGTTTCAGCGAGCCGCTCGCCGCTCCAGGTCCGGACGGATCAACAAAATATTATAATGTGTTAATTACCTATATGGATGACGGTTTTTACGGTGAAACGATATTTCAAGGCAGAAATCCCGGCACGGACCGCGGTTTTTTAAGCTACATAGAAGTAAACAGCGACTGGTCAGACTGGAGCGATTACGGTTATGATGAACGGCCGCTCGACGCGCTGAGAGTGACCTGCGTTCATGAAATTTTTCACGCCGTGCAGTACTCCATGGTTTGGAATGTGAGGCAAAATGTTTTTCTTGACGATTTTCCGTTAGGATGGACAGAAGGCAGCGCGGTGCTCATGGAAGATATCGCTTTTCCGGAAGTAAAAGATTACCTGCAGTACGTCGGCGGCTACTTCAGTAACCCAAGAAGGACTATGCTTCTGCTTAACGACGTCATATCCATTTACCTTAACTCTATCCTTTTTAAGTATCTCTACGAAAGAACAAACCCGGACAGCGGCGATATAGCGTTTATAAAAAAGATGTACGATAATAACAGCGCAGCCAGAGACAAACCATTTCACGAAAATCTTGAACTTGTTTCTAAAAGTCAAACAGGTAAAACATGGGCGGAGGTGCTTAACGGTTTTCACGCGGAGAGCTACTTTACAGGAAACAGACGCAGAGCGGGAATATTTATAACCGACAGCGAAAGAATGGGAGTCTGGCGGATAGACTCCTCCAACCAGTCGCCGAGACGAACAGTAAGACCCTACGGCGCAGATTTTTTCTGGTATTCGCCCAGACCGCACCATCCTGGTGAGCTTGAATTCAGTTTCAGCGGACAAACGGAATCATCAGTAAGCGCGGCCGGCGGTAAAACATGGGCGCTTAGCGCGCTTGTGTTTGAACAGAACGGCAGCGCCGCCATACGTCCCATATCTGTGAATCAAAACGGCGAAGGAAAATTTACACTTGAACAGTGGCACGATAAAAGTGGAGTTCTTTTAATCGCAACTAACGGCAGTCCCGAGCGCAGCAGGGAGATAACAGTAAGGTTGGAGGGTGTGGAGGATATAACAGATCCTAAAAACGTCCCTTTGAATATCTTCCCTAACATAGTAAGCCTCAGACGCGCGGATACCGTTCGCATAGCGGGTACCGGAGTTTCTGATATAAAGATATATACTATTGATGGTAAACTCGCGGGTCACTGGAACAGTAACGCAAGAACCTCAAGCTTTACAAAACATGAAGACTACATCGCCTGGATTCCAAAGAGCGCAAGCAAGAGCCGCCTCTCACCGGGAACGTACTACATTACAGCGTCGGCCAAGCATCCTGTGACTTCCAAAAAAAGTAATAAGAAAACAAAAATTATGGTAACTCCCTGACTGCCGATATTATCACAAACGCCTGTATTCCCTCGCCCCGTCCAAAGGCCGTAAGTCCCTCGCCTGTTGTGGCTGTCAATCCGATATTGTTTTCAGCAAGGGACAAAAAGGACGCAAGTGATTTTTTTATTTGGGAGATATGTTTTGAGAGATGAGGTTTTTTTGCTTCAACGGATATTGAAACGTGAGTTATTTTCCAATCTCCAAGAGTTTCAAGCGCTTTCTCCAAATATACGCGGCTGTCGGTTATCCCCTGATTGAGACAGAGATCATCGCTGATTTTGCCGAGTATGTTAACTCCTGATATACCGGAAACCGCGTTTGTAACCGCGTGAAGAATAACGTCGGCGTCGCTGTTGCCGCTAAGCCCGGGCGCGTCTGGGATGGTTACTCCGCCGAGTATAAGCGGTTTTTGTGAATCCTGCGGCTCGAAACGATGCGAATCCTGGCCTATTGCTGAAATGAACATTGTGTCTTCCTTTTAACAGTAATATATTGCGACTCTTCGCTATTTCGTATATGTGGATATTTTCCGCATCCTGAAAGGATGCGCCGCCCGGTAGAAAACAAAGCCACACAAAATTTCCCCGCATCCCGAAGGGATGCGCCGAGGTACCGCATGTTAATGGGTGCATCCCTCCGGGATGCAGGAAAATTATTTAAAATCGTCAATTCTACCGGGCTGTGCATCCCTTCAGGATACAGGAAAAACACCGGGTTTCAACATTCTTTCAAACATTCATTGACAACATCAGCCATCACCGGATAGTCCGGCAGATGTTCAAAAACTTTTGACAACCTTTGCAATGCTGTCGGGATAAACTGTTTATAATGCGGTTTCCCTTTGTTAAGGGAGAGATTCCCATAAGCTCCCAAAGCCTGCATGAGTCTTTGAGCCGCGCATAAATAAAAATTATCCTTTTCCGCCTGATCGTCTTTTTTCACAAGATAGTAATCAAGCAGATTATTAATTGATGCGTCATTAAGCTGATTTATATAAGGATCAAAAAACAGTGACGCCGCGTCATAATGCGGCGGACCGAGACGCGCTCCCTGAAAATCCACAAAACGTATTTTGTCATTATGGATTAAGATATTTTCCGACTGGAAGTCGCGGTGGATAAACGTTTTGGCAAGAGCGCCGGCATGAGCGGCCATTTTTATACGTTCCTCTTCCCAATCAGCCGTCAATATATTTTCCTTATGAAAAAAACCGGATACACAGTGCTCCGCGAAATAACCGCTCTCCCACAAAAACATCTCTTTGTCCATAGACCTTGAGGTGATTATACTGCTTGCGCTTGTGTCGAGATTCTGCCACGCGCGAAGAGCGCCCGTCACTTTTCTATACATTTTTTCTATGACGGTAATATCACCGGCATTATCAGCACAAAACTGTTTTAATGTAACCTCGCCTAAATCCTCTTCAAGAATAAACCCGCCGCGCGGGTCGCTTGCGTAAATACACGGTAAAAACGGTACGAGAAAGGAGAGCTCCGACTCTATCCCCAAAAAGCGGGGCCAGTCCTCATCGGCGCTGTCCCACTCAATAAGTATGTATGATTGCGCGGCACGGCTAAGGCGGAAAAAACGGCGTGCGGACGCGGCCTGACCCGCAAGTTCCGCTTTCCACTCTGAAATATTAAAATCAGGAAGCGCTAAGCTGAGAAAATCAATTTGTGCTGATGTTAGCTCTGTTGTCAATTCCATAAATCAACCTCACCATTTTTTATGCCGGATTCAATTTGCGAAAGCGCCTCATGGGTGCCGATATCCATCCACCATGACGCGGACTTTTGCGGGATGATTATATTTGGGACGTCTCCCGCCGCTGCCGCTCTTTGCCAAACAGGAATCACCGAAAAGTCATCACCGTTAACATAGTTCAAAAATTCCCGCCGATAAAAAGTTACACCGGTAAACTCCGCTTCATTAGCTTGCGGATAAGATTTTTTTTGCGAGACTACGTCAAGGAAATTATCGTTGACATTGTCATACAAAATCGTCCCCTTATCATCAACCGGTATCGATACAAGAGAGCAGATCCGTCCTGACCGCGTAAAACGGTCCGCCAGTTCAACGATATCAAATTTATTAAGAATATCCACATTAGCAATAAGGAATGTGTCGTCACTGTTCAAGAAATTACGGGCGAAGTCAAGCGCGCCGCCTGTGCCTCTTATTTTTTCACTCTCATAAAAGAGCTGAAAAGGTATTGGTGATTCTTTTTGAAATTTTTCCATCTGATCATGCAGATAATGAGAGTTGACGCCAAAGGAAGAAAAAACTCCCGACTTGTGTAATCTGCGCAGATTATGCGCGAGAAGCGGTTCGCCGCAAACAGGGACAAGCGCTTTGGGGAGAGTGTCGGTTATCGGTTTGAGGCGTGTTCCAAATCCTGCCGCGAGTATGAAAGCTATCATTGTAATTTATTCCTTGTAATACGCAACAGTTCTGAATGATTCATCCCATGCCTGATAATCCTTCTCCCACACTGCCCTTATCTGCTCTGATGATTCTCCATTTAACAGAGATTCGCGCATGGCCGTATCGCCTGCCAGTATGTCAAAGGGCATTTTGTTATACTCGTATTCGTAGGGCGGGTCTTTAAATTTGAACGCGTCACCGTATAATTTTATTATGACAGATAAGAACGCCGCTGTCGTTTGTACGGGACGGAACAGCTTCGGATCGGTTACATGGATTTGAATCCCGCCGCACAACTCCCCCGCCCACTTATGAAATGTGGGGATAAAATTGTGTTCTCTGAAAAGACAACCGGGCAGGTTTTGTTGATTCAGGATAGTTATCACCTCCGGCGCATTAATAAAAGAGGCGCCGAAGAGTTCAAACGGACGCGTTGTTCCGCGTCCTTCGGAAATATTGGTCGCTTCAAGCAGAACTTGTCCGGGGTAGACAATCGCGGTATCCAAAGTGGGCATATTCGGTGACGGCAGCACCCAGGGCAAACCGGTATCACTCCAAATTGAACCGCGCCGCCAGTTATCCATCCACACTATATTTAAATCACTGTTATTGACATAGTGCTTTTTGATAAAAAGCGCCATCTCCCCCATTGTCATCCGATGACAAAGAGGTATAGACGCTCCGCCGACAAACGAGAAAAAGTCCTCTGAGAGCACAGGCCCGTCAACACCAACTGCTCCAATAGGGTTAGGACGGTCAAGAACCCATACCGCAATCCCATTTTCGGCACACGCTTCCATGCAGTGCTTAAGCGTCCATATATAAGTGTAGGGACGCGCGCCTGCATCCTGAACGTCAAATATAAGCGCGTCAATCCTCTCAAGCATGGAAGCTGTCGGTTTACGGTGTTCGCCGTAAAGACTGTACACGGGGATTTTGAGCCGCGGGTGGATACTCCCCTCCCACTCTATCATATTATCCTGAGTCTGCCCGAAGAGTCCGTGCTGGGGGCCGAAAATATTTAACAGCTTTATGCGGCTGCTATTTGCTAAGATGTCAATTATATGCTGATAGGAAGAAGTTATGGAAGCCGCGTGGCAGACAACGCCGACCTTTTTACCCTTTAGCTTTTCAGGGAAATCCGCGATAAGAAGATCAAGTCCGAATTTACTCATTTTTAATTGTGATCCTTTTTGTTATCGTGTCTTCAATAATCTTAATATAATTATAGAAGATTTCCGTTCCGAAATCAAATTTATTTTATGAAACGGTTAAATAATTCCCCTGAGCACCTCTTTTTTACCGCCGAATCCGGGGAGTTTTTCAAGAGCGAAACCTGCGGCAGTCAAACCCCTTTTTACATCCCCCGCTACCGTATAGGTTGTGACAGCGCCGCCGGATGCGGTTTTATCACCTATCGCCTTAAGAAGTTCGCTTCGCCATATATCGGGATTTTTTTTAGGGCCGTGACCATCAAGAAACCATGCGTCACACGGCGCATCAAGAGATAAAACCATTTGGAGAGCTTCACCTACAAACAAGCGCAACTCTATTATCCCCGAACCAATATGAATATTAACGCTGTGCCAGCCGGGTGTTGATATGTCAAGACGGGAATAAGCAGAGATCAACTTTTGGATGTGAGAATCCGCTCTATCCTGAAACATTTTGAGAATGCTCTCCATCCTGTCAACACTTAAAGGATAGAGTTCCGCGCTGCTGTATTGAACTGCGAAATTTACTGATGATAATGTATGAAGACTATCCATAAGCGCTATGAGAACTCTGCCCGGCCCAAACCCTGTCTCGCCGATTCTAAAGATATCGCCCCTGTCAGCAAAAACTTTCACCCGATCAACTATACTGCTTCCGGCAATATGTATATGTTTTGCTTCCTCAAAAGCGTCTACAACGTCAAAATACCGGTCGTTATAATGTTCGTTTAATAGATGCGAGGGTATGTTCATTTGATTGACGCCAAATATTCCATCGGCCCCGATTTGTAAAGATCATTGCCCAGCGTGTCAACCGCTGCAATAAGCCGCATTGATTCTACTTCAAATTTGTAAACAGCTTCGGGGCCGAGATCTTCGTAGCAAACTATTTGTGAGGATTTTATGTATGAAGAGATAAGCGCTCCCGCGCCTCCTGTTGCGGCAAGATAGACGCATCCGCACTCCTTTACCGCGTCTATCACCTCAACGCTTCTATCCCCTTTGCCAATCATAGCGGAAAGTCCGGTGCTGCGTATCAATTCGGGGGTATAGATATCCATGCGTGAACTGGTTGTCGGCCCCGCGCTGCCTATACAGCGGTTTGGCGCTCCGGGCGTTGGGCCGCAGTAATAAATAATTTCATTATGCAGTGATAACGGCAGCGGTTTTTTATTATGAATACATTCTAAAAACCGCTTGTGCGCGGCATCTCTCGCGGTATAGACTGTCCCTGTTAACAAAACAGAATCACCGGCGCGCAGAGAGGTCAATACGTCTTTGCTGACAGGTGTTGTTATTTTTTTTATATCACTCATAATATTACCGTTGATCTTCGTGCCGCATGACAATTAATACTCACAGCTACAGGTAAAGAGGCTATATGGCAAGGTTGATACTCAACCGATACCCAAAGCGCCGTACTCATCCCGCCAAGCCCCTGCGGGCCTATACCGCCTGCGTTTATCTCTTTTAACAAATCAGATTCAAGACTCGCGTATCTCTCATCTTTATGATGTACGCCCGCAGGACGCAGCAGCGCTTTTTTTGATAGTACACCGGCTCCGTCCGCCGTACCACCCACTCCAACGCCCACTATTATTGGCGGACAGGGATTGCCGCCCGCGCTTATCACGCTCTCCGTTACAAACTTTTTGACTCCTTGTAAACCATCAGAAGGCTTTAACATAACAAGACGGCTCATATTCTCACAACCGCCGCCTTTAGGAAGCAGCACTATTTCAAGCGTATCACCGTCAACAATATCAACGTGGATAGAAGCTGGAGTATTATCACCGGTATTCTTTCTGTCAAAAATCGGATCACCGACAATAGAACAGCGCAGATTACCTTTTGTATACCCGATACGGGTACCCTCGCTTATTGCGTCATTAAGCGTACCGCCGTCAATCCTTATATCACCGCCCATCTTTACAAAAAAGACAGCGCTGCCGGTATCTTGACAAATCGGCATTCTCTCTTTTTGAGCGATAGACGCGTTCTCAAGAATTTGGTCAATAATTATCTGCGCGCGGGGAAACGGCTCCTTTTGGCGCGCTTCTTTGATACCATCCCAAACGTCCGGCGGGAGATCGCAGGCCGCGCGTATGCACATATCGCTTACGGATTCGATTATTTTTTGATATTGGATGATTTTCATGATAATATAATATGGATTAATTTTTCTTTAACAACCCGGGGTTAAAACCCCGGGCTAATTTTTCTTTAACAACCCGGGGTTAAAACCCCGGGCTACAGGCTTGCACCCCTAAAGGGGTGCGGATTACGATCATCGCCGCGCGATCTCTTCTGCCATTTTTTCCAGACGTTTTCTGTAATCGTTAAAACAAAATGGGCCTGTCTGCGCGGCACCGGTATCTATTGCCGCTTTTGCAACGGCGATGCTCTCCTCGACAAGAACCCGCGGATCAAGGGGCTTTGGTATTATATATTCAGGCCCAAACGTGAGTGAGTCTATGCCGTAAGCGTCAAGCACGATCTGCGGAACATCAGATACCCTTGCGAGATCAGCGAGCGCGTGCGTGGCCGCAATTTTCATCTCTTCGTTTATCGTGGATGCCCTTACGTCAAGCGCTCCTCTGAATATAAACGGAAATCCAAGCACGTTATTTACCTGATTGGGGAAATCGCTTCTGCCGGTCGCCATGATAAGATCACTCCTCACCGCACGCGCGGCATTATAACTGATTTCAGGATCGGGGTTTGCCATCGCAAATATTATCGGGCGATTTGCCATACTCTCAACCATCGCCGGTGATACAAGTCCCGCGGTGCTAAGACCGGCAAACAGATCCGCCCCCTCCATCGCCTGTGTCAATGTACGTTTTTTCGTGTCAACCGCAAACGGCTCCTTATATTTGTTCATCCCCTCACTGCGCCCTTTGAACACTACGCCTTTGGAGTCAACAAGCATAATATTTTCCATTCGCACGCCAAGATTTACATACAGATACGCGCAGGATATGGCCGCTGCGCCGGCGCCGGAAAATACAACTTTCATTTCGTCAAGAGCTTTATCCTGCAAACGCACCGCGTTTATGAGCGCAGCGCCTGAGATTATCGCCGTTCCGTGCTGATCATCATGAAATACCGGAATCTTCATCTGCTTTTTGAGCTCTTCCTCAATGTAAAAACACTCGGGCGCCTTGATATCCTCAAGATTTATCCCGCCGAACGTCGGCTCCATTGATTTGACAATACGTATAAACTCATCTGAGTTTGAAACGTCAAGCTCAAGATCAAAAACATCGATATCCGCAAACCGTTTAAAAAGAATCCCCTTGCCTTCCATGACCGGTTTTCCGGCTAATGCGCCGATGTTCCCAAGCCCCAAAACCGCGGTGCCGTCGGTGATCACCGCGACAAGATTTCCCTTTGAAGTGTATCGATAAGCGGCGGCAGGATCTTTTTGAATCTCACGGCAGGGCTGTGCCACGCCGGGGGTATAGGCGAGCGACAGATCTTTTTGAGTTTTACAGGGTTTTGTAGAGATAACCTCTATTTTACCGGGCCTGCCGTTTTCGTGGTAATCTAAAGCGTCTTGACTTGTGAGCATTTTTACCTGCCTGATCTATAAGGGAAAAGAGAGATAATTAGGCGCTTCGCTATTCAGTGCGGGTAGTTTTTTCTGCATCCCAACGGGATGTACCGCCCGGTAAAACGATGTAACTCCAAAAAGCTCCTGCATCCTAAAGGGATGCACCCTCTGCGTTGATACGCCATGGACGCATCCCTTTAGGATGCGGGAAAACGTTTGTGATCTCTGTTTTACCGGGCGGCGCATCCCGTTGGGATGCAGAGAGTACCGCAAAATAATGTTATCTACACACACAAAATAGCGAAGAACCGATAATCATCCTATATATACTGAGCCACGGCATAAATTGACACTGTGCCGCTAAGCAGCAGAGCCGGCCCTGCGTGCAGCTGCGTGCGGTGCAGTGTCAATTTATGCCGTTCATCAGTATAATATACATAAACGCTTGTGTGTCAGGCTAAAGATTAATCCGCGAAAAATACCCTAATCCTGCCGGCGGCATTCCTGTGGCGATTGTTTGATCTACGGTGTTTGTTGATATGCTGACAACCGCTACGCCTGCCGAACCAAAGCCCCTGTCGCCTACATACAGTTTTCCATCATGGAATGCCATTTTGCCGCTGCCGTCGCCAATGCCTGTGATGGCTGTACCGACAGTTTTGGTTGACAGATCAAGCGGTGAAATTCCTGTTGACCAGTCGGGCAGCATCTCTGCTATATACGCTTTATCCGCGGATACAAATATCACATCTGTAAAGACCCCATCGGCAATGACTCCCTCATTTTTGTTTGACGCAAGATCAATCAGCTCAATACCGCCGTCCTCCTCAAAACCGTAATCTCCGGCTGACGCGACAAGCATCTTACTTCCAAAAACACTCATAGCCGTTGGATTTTTCCTGTTAAGATCAATGCTGCCGACAACTTTATCATCATTAATATTGATGATTGCGATCTGGCTTACATCCGCGACTCCAAAAGACGCGTCTAACCGTTGACACGCAACATAGACAAAATCTCCATAGACAGCAAGAGCGCTTGCAAACGGATGCTCCGCCGCGTCTTCTGTCCCCGCAAACGCCGCGAATTCTGAAAGATCTATAGTTGATATCTGTTTACCTGTAAATGGGTTGAAAACTATGAGATCACTGCTGCCAAGAGCGCTTATGTAAGCCTTTGTTCTGCTGACAACAACGATATCCTGGATGTTAAGGCCGGGGCTAAGCGGCTCTATATAGACTTCTCGAAGCTGTGCGTCATATTTTATGACCTTATCACTAAGAAAGCGCTCCAATATGTAAATTTCACTGTTAAACGTCCTTATAGTGAGATCGGTATGCAGTCCGGGATAGAGGTTTGGGGTAACGGTGTAGTCATCAATTGATATTACCTCAAAATTCGCCGCCGAAAAATCTGATGAAATCGTGATCACCGCGATATTTTCGGTACCTGTCACCGGCGGGTCATCCCCTTTTTTTACAGAATTACTGTCACTGCATGAGGCCAAAAACATCGCCAAAA
Organism: Chitinispirillia bacterium; assembly: GCA_009784115.1. Classification (GTDB taxonomy): domain Bacteria; phylum Fibrobacterota; class Chitinivibrionia; order Chitinivibrionales; family Chitinispirillaceae; genus WRCH01. Next base: position 15,931 of record WRCH01000011.1, on the reverse strand, counting down.
CAATCCCGATTGCCCAAATTGGGGACCAAATTGGGGACGGAGTTGCTTTTTTTCCATTCGCCGATCTCAATGAATTCAATGAGTTAGCGAAATTAAGGCAAATGAAATTAACGCAACTCCGTCCCCTGTTTAGTCCCCTGTTTAAAGCAATTAACGCAACTCCGTCCCCAATTTTCCGAGCGCAATTAACGCAACTCCGTCCCCAAGTTGCCCAAGTTGTCCCCAAGTTCATAACAGCAACCCCCTTTTTGAAAAGTTAAAAATTTAACGCCGCGGACACTGCGTGCGTCCTTCTTGGCATTGGATTATCCAAAAAATCAAAAACCGCCCTGTTCAAATAATTTTCTACACGGTATCTCAATACGAAATAACTTGCGGGCTTATAAGACGCCCACGCGCTGAACTCCCACTGCGCCTCTTTCCGCAATATGTTTTCTATACTTATATAGCATTCGCTTTCGTATTTTATCCCATGACCGATATTGAATTTACGAATATCAGCCTCCGTCTTCAAAAAACCGCTCCACTCAGGGATAAACGGCTCAATCCTGCCTGTCCAGCTTGGATCGGCTGCGTCAATAATAACACTTTTCAGGTACGCGCCGCTGAGTTCCGCACTCAATATCCGCGGAAATTTTGTGTTGACGTCAAATTCCGCTCCGTAAAAATCTGTATCCGCGAAATTCATAACTTTCACAAATCTGTTACGGGGAATACTTTTTATTTTATCGTTGACCCGTCCGCCAAAAACAGCGGCAGAGGCGCTTGTATGCCCCATGTCAACAGACACTCCGATATCCGCTTCCATCCTCGTCTCTTCCCTTAAATCCGGCGTTGACAAAAATCCGCTGCCCCAGCCGAATCTTTCAAAAAATGTAGGACTCCGTTTCGACGCCGATGCTGATAGCTGTAAAGTAACCGGTCTCATATCAACGCGGACAACAGCTTCGGTTATCGGATAGGCGAGCGTATATCTTTCACCATCTAATGACCAGTAATCAAATCCGGCGCTTGTTGTATCTATCTCGTATTTGTAAACACTCCTCAATATTGATTCCGTCATAAATCCAGCATTATCATTACGCGGTGTTGATTCCGCACTTCTATCTGATACTCCGGTCTTAAACCCAACCTCCGCCCCTGCCCTATACTCATAGCGGCGCATAACCGGCCCGCTTCTTGACAAAGTTATATCACGCTGTGTATGGCGCTCAACGCGCGTTCCCGTAAGCGCTGCCATATAAAAATTTTCTGACAACGAATACCGCGCATCCACAGCCAAATTTCCCGTTTGTCCGTCAGATTCAAGCTCTCTAGAACCGCCGAATCCAAAACGCGCGTCAGGATCGCTCAATCTGTTTTGCCGGTAGATACCGCTTGCCTCACTGCCTATAGTCAACCTGTCTGTAATTATTCCCTGATAGTCAACACCGTAAATAACACTGCTGCCGTCTGTTGATCCGCTCTGATCTCTCTTGTAGTGATAGTTGAAAAGCCCGCTATTAAACGTACCGGCGCTCAGCTGCTGGGTTACTCGGTGATCTTCGCTGATGTCAATTGACAAGCTGTAGGCGGCGTCAACTGATCTGTAGTAGTTATTCTTCTTTCGCATAAGCGTATCGTCATAAGTTGGATCCGGGTCGCGCAGTGTGGGGGTTGTTGTGCCGTTATCGTGCATGAACGGGTAATCGTTGTCTGCGCTTGACGCGTCTATGTTTATTTGGCGATGGATTTTTTCGTTTATCGGTCTGCGGATAACGGCGCCGCCTTTTACGTATCCGAAACTGCCGGATTCTATGGCGGCGGCGGTTATAGGGGCTAACGAACGGGGGCGGACGCCCCTGCGGTGGGAGGCGTTATCGGTAACGTCGTTTGTGAATAATTCGATTATTCCGCCCATTCCCGCGCCCATTTGCCTTAATCCCGACGTGCTCTTTGTGACGCGGATTTCGGTTATACGGTCAAGGGGAATTTTGCTTAAATCAACCGCGCCTGTAGACGCGCCTGTCAACAAAACTCCGTCAAGATAGACGCGCAATCCCCTTGCCGACCCGCCGCGGATCGCGGCCTCGGCGTACTTACCGTGTCCGCCCATTGATCTAATGTTAATGCCGGATACCGTTTCCAAGAGTGACGGCAGATCGCTGAATTTGCCTTGGAAATCTTCGGCTTTTATTGTGCGGGATGAGGGTGAGAGAGGTGCGGCCATACGGTGGCGGACTACAAATTCCATCTCTTCGAGGTCGTTGAGGTCAAGAATTATGAATTCTTCTTCGCTTATGGGTTCATTGTTATTTTCAAGGACAAAAGGGACATTAGGGACTTCAGGCATAACGGGGAGAATATTGTCGTCGGAAATAAATTCATCATTGGTGATAATGCCATCATCAGCAACAACAGAAATAATATTGTCCGACGATACGGCTATTGCCGCCATAAAAAAGAGTAACAATAAAACGCGCACGGGAAAGCCTCTCCGATCCATCCACGAGGATCGCAGTTTAATGAACACATTCAGGCAGGTCTTCTGGCTTTCCCAAGCAGTCAGCCTTCCCGTCCGTAAAAGACAGTGGCTTGTCTTGACTGCTCATGATTTCCGTTATGAAAACAGAATCAGGATTTACAGCGGCGTGTCCGCTCCCGGTTTACACGGGATTCTCTTGAGCCTGAATAATAAGTTATACTGAATTACGGCATAAATCTACACTGTGCCGCTAAGCAGTCTCACGGCCCTGCGTGCAGTTGCGTGCGGTGCGGTGTAGATTTATACCGTGTACACCAGTACAGCAATATAATTTATGGGATTGGCGGGGACAAGCTGGAAATCTTATGATATATTTTTTATGATCATTCTAAAAAAACGAAAGGCGGCCCGAAAGCCGCCCTTTTGTTCCTGTACAGACAAGGCATGCCTTGTCTCTGCATTTATATTACCTACCCTTTTGTACACCAATCTTCTGCGGCTTCGGGCTGAACTTCCTGCCGTCACTCTCCTGCACACCGGTCATCATTACAAGATAGGTGCCAGGGCCTACTGCGCGGCCGCGGCTGTTTTTACCGTCCCATATAAAACCGTAGGTATTGTTATCGGGATGCTTTCCTCTTGTGGTAGTGCTTAATACCACATTACCTACAGCATCATAAATCACTACTCTTAAGCGCTGATCTTTCATCGCTCTTGGAGTCTCAACAGCTATAAGTATTCCGCTTGTACCCGGACCAGCCCTGTTAGCGGTTATGATCGCTTCATAATAATCATACGTTCTTTGAGGCAGCTGCCCTAAAGTGCTTCTGCCGGGAATAAACGGATTTGGGCCCACCGCAATTGAGCTCTCACCGATAACCGCGACAGGCTGATCACCCGGCGTTAAAACTTGACCCTGTTCGTTAATGCCGTTTACCATAACCTTAAGATCTCCCGCGCCGGTGCCTCTCTCTATTACGGCAGAACCATCATTCTGCACAATAATATTAACCCGGGAAGTATCGTTTGGATTTTGGACTGTCCAGTTAGGATTTGGATTTATGCGCACAAAGTTTCCAAACTCATCTCTCTCAATCGCCCAAACCTGTATAGTCGGATTCGACTTGTCAAGCTCAACCTCTCTATTATTGCCGCCGGTGGTATCGCGGACTATTCTTGTAGTATCGGTTACAATATCAAGAGACTTGCCTGCCGCGGGATCAACCCGTAATCTAACCGTAGTTGATGTGGTAAATCCGGGAAGATCAAGTCTGGCCGTAACCGTATAAGTCATGTGAGCCGCCGTAGCCCTGAATGTTGTAGATATACCGGTAGAATCCGAAAGCGTCGCGTTTCCGCCTGTAGGCTGAGTTACACTCCACTTTATATTTGCCGCCAAATCCGGATTATTTTCGTAAGCCGCAATCCATGTATTGTCAAGCTCAAAGAGTTTGGCGAAAAGATCAAGCGCGGCTCCGGCAACCAAAGTATCGGCAAGCATACCGGTGCCGCCCTCGGTAAGCGGAGTTTTACCGGCAGGATCGCCGGGCTCTCTGTAGATAGCCGCGGTTATAGGGTCCAACTTTATATATATGGTACGGGTATAAAGCTCCCCGCCGTCCCGGTAAGTCGCGGTAACGCTGTAAACGTTATCTCCGGTGCCTGCCGCGGTACTTGTAAAGGTGGTGTAATTCCCGTTTTGCGTTATTTGCACATTTTGCGGACTGTTTGTCGTCCAAGTGATCTTTGACGTCAAGTCGCTGTTCGTCTCAAATTCCGGCAGCCAATTATTATCAGGGTCAAAAAACTTGGCGAAAATATCTGTCGGGAAACCGGCCGTTACATTGATCGTGTCAGGAAAAGCGGTCAAACCTGCCGGATCGCCCGCCCTGTCATAGAACCCTATTTCGGTGGAGACAAACGGTATAGCGATTCTTGCGGTGTCAAGAGGGACGTAAGGGTTGCGGAAAACCAATACTATACTGTCTTTTGCCGCGTGTTCAAGCGTTGTATTGCCAGTGTTTATCTGGTCTGAAATAACTCTTGAAAAATCTGCGCTCCATAAGTTTCCGTTTCGCACAAGAGGAAGCGTTACAGTGTCAAGAACTTCGCCTTCCGTATTCATTACTAAAACAGTAACGCCCTGATCATTATAGCGGTTATCACCCTGATCGAAAACTACGCGCAGAGTGGTCATGTGCGGCTTTACAGTCTCTACCGCCGTGCCGTTGTGTTCTAATCTGAGAGTAGGCGCGCTCTTACAGTTTTCTACACGGTAGCCGGCGCCTGCGCCGGGCATTACACCATTTTCACTGCGCACTATGTCAAAAGAGAATACCCTTGTAGAGTCTCCGTCAAATAAAACGGTGTCCCTTTCGACGCCGTCGGTAGTTATGGTTTCCACAATTTTCACCCTGTAGGTCATCGCCATTTCGATTGTAGTGGTATCGCCTACGTTAAGCCCAAGCGGCCTTGAAAAGCTGAAACTGCCCACGCTGCCCGTGCCGGGAACATATGCGGTAGAGTCGGTTACAATAGCATTGGTAACCCTCAATCTTGTCGGGGCGCCGTCGTCTGCTTTGGTAAGCATTTGAGTGACAAAGTTGTTCATCGCAAGTTCGAGAATCTCTTCAAAATTGGACTCCACCACCCAAATATCGCTCGTTTTGTTGGTTTCCGAGTAGGAGCTGTTGCGGATGGCGTACGTCATACCGGGAACGGTTTGCGGATTGGTCATTCTCAAAACTTGATAGAGAGTACTGTCAACAGTACGTGCCGCTGTGAGATTGCTTGGAGCCAATGGCGTACCCCATGGGATACTCGGCACATTACCTAAAATCAACGGTAAGTGCTGATCAATAGCCTCCTGCTGAGAGAGTCCCCCAACTAAACGATTCAAAAAAACCGTATAAGTTGCAGGTGTATTATCTATGTCGGGGCCGTACATAAAATCATATATATTCCAGCATGGGTCATTTGCCGCCGCAGTTCTAGCACAGGTGCGCGGATTGGGTTCGCCGTCGGAAAGGAAAATTATATAATGATTCTCTTTAGGAATTTCGGTATTGGCAAACGTTTCCAATGCCGCCTTAAACGCAACCGCAATGTTAGTTCCGCTGCCTGTGCCGGGACCGCCGGTTATAGTAGCTTCCTGAATTGCACTGGCCGGTATGTTGAACATAGCCCGGTATACATCAATTATGTTAGGATCGGGCTGTCTGCTGGCCGGGTAAAACGGACCTTGCTGACCGCTTTGGTTCCCGCCGCCGCGGCGCGCCGGTGCGTTGAGCCTTCTAAGCGGCATATATCCCTGATTGGCAATACCGCCGGTCGTAGTTCCTTGAAACCGCACCAAGTTAGAGTCGCGGCGCACGTCAAAAGAGAGCCCCTGATCAAAAGCCACAATTCCAACCTCAGCTTCCGGATACACCGCATAGATTGAGTCAATGAGCGCCCTTGTAATTCTAAAACGGTTACCTAATCTGTCGTGCCCGCTAGTGCCGGCCATACTGCCCGAATGGTCAATAATAAACACAATCGCCGGCGGAGTATCACCAACTCTGCTGGTATCGGTAAAGACCTCATTAATAGCGCAAGCCCTAATGTTAGCCGAAATAGATATCACATTCGGCGGAACAATAATCGTCGAATCGGCAAAATCTTCAGGACAAGAGCTAAGCACCAGCTCGCAGTTCTGCCCCGTCTGCGCAAAAACGCCAGCGCAGATGACAAACATCATCATGACAGCAAACGCCGTAATTTGTTTAATCCTTTTCATACCCATCCTCCTTTAAAATCTTGAGGAAACTTTCGTTCCCGGCTAACGCTGTGTTTAAGCGTATAATATTTTCGTTCAATCAATAGAGCAAAGGCTGCTCCAGTTTATACTGCATCTATATTATACTATATTCCACCGCAAAAATCTACATATTTTCTATCTCAAAAAGCAAATTATTGTTATTATCTGTACTAAAGGTGAGTACAAGAGAGGTTTTATCTCCGTTTATCTTCTGCAAGCAATTGACAAAAGGGAGACAACCGCAATACCCGCACAGAATAGCGAAGAGGCACCGATTTTTTATACCCAAGTATGTCAATATAAGCTATGTGGTAATCTTTTGTTGGGTTGGGTTGGGTTGGGTTGGGTTGGGTTTTGTGGGAGTGTTCATTTTTTTGTGGGTATTCTGAGGCTGACGTTTTAGGGATTATGAAGTGCCCCTTACAAAATCAGAACTCTCCTCTATCCTGTTTTCCGCAACAGGAATTGATATCCCAAAAGCATCCGAGGCTTCGTTTGCCATTTTTTTCAGTGTCATTCTGCGCGCTTCACCGTCATTGTTATGGCGTCTCTTGAGCGTATTAAAAAGATCGCCGATTGAACGCTCTTGCAAGTACTGTTTTAACTCTCTATCCGGCATCAAAAGGTGACTTGCAAATGTATCGCTTTGATACTCCATTCTTTTACCTGCATCATCGTTCAACGCTTTGCGGAATGCAATCCATTCTTCCACAGAATCAATGAATTGCTCATTTAGTACATCACGATGGAGTGCATAGTGACCGACCTCGTGGGCCAAAACTAAACGATAATGCCCAAGAGATTTACGCGGCAGCCCCTCATCTATGATTATTCGAGAAAAGTCTCTTACGGTGCAAGCCTCTATATCGTGCTTTGAGATAAGCTCTTTGTTGAAAGATATGGTAATATTAAGACTCTGCTCAATTACCTCTTCGATTGGAAAAGCTCTTTTTATGCGTGGTATGCCATACTCTGAACAAAAATCCTCAACCGTTTTTTTTATCTCGTCTACAGAGAGTATTGGCACAGTAAAAGGCATTACATACTCCGAAAACTTTGGGCGAATTCCAATAGTTTGTCCTCATCCAATTTCTCACCATGCGTAGTTTTAAACACAAGCGGCAATTGCACTATAGACTCTTCTTCGGTAAGTCCAAGTGGATGAAATTTCCCCTTACAATCAAGTATATGGCTAAAAAACTGTTTCCAGCCGTCAGACCCCTCATGAAGACACAGTTCTTTTGCGAGCTTGGTTTGTCCATTCATAGATGACGGCGGACTGGCAAAACCACGTTCCATTTTAGAATAGGTTTCGAGATCATACCCAAACTCTTCACAAAACTTACGAAGTGTGAAACCGATACTTATACGTATCTCTCTTACGAACGTTCCGAAATCCTTGAAAGGTTTCGATTCCGCACTCATAGGCTACCCCTTTTTATTTATGAAAGTAACGCCACTATTTATTATTCAAGCTATTTCGCTCTTTTAGGCTGTTTTCATAAAAACCAACTCAAAATAGAATATAATTAAATTTTACCGCTTTTATCAAATTTTATCAAGTTTTTAAGTTTTTGTAAGCATTCTCAAGATATTTCGAAAATCATAATCAAGGCAAATCCAGAACCAAAAAACAACAGACCGGACGTTGTTGTCCAGCCTGTTATTCAATTATATATCTGACCCTTAAAAAGCGTTTTCGCTGTTATTCACTTTTTTTGGCAGGAGCCGCAGGCGCGGCTTTTGCCGGAGCGGCAGGCGCTTTAGCTTCTTCTTTTTTTACCGGAACAGCTTTAGCCGGCGCTGCCGCGGGAGCAGCCTTAGCTGGAGCTTTTACTTCTTCTTTTACCGGAGCGGCGGCAGGCACAGGCGCGTCGGCGGGAGCCTTACCTTCTTCTTTAGCCGGAGCGGCCGCAGGCGCGGGCGCGGCGGCGGGAGCCTTAGCTTCTTCTTTAGCCGGAGCGGCGGCAGGCGCGGGCGCGGCGGCGGGAGCTTCAGCTTCTTCTTTTACCGGAACGGCGGTGTCATCACCGGCAGCAGCTTCTTCGACGGCTTCCTCAACATCGGCAACATCGGCTGCATCCTCAGCTGCACCGCTCGCTTCATCGGCTTCTGCGGAATCTTTGACAACATCTTCGACAACACCATTGACGGCATCTTCGGTTACATCTTTGACAGCTTCAAGATTGACAGCTTCAACGACTGTCTCTGCAACTGTTTCGGTGACAGGTACAGGCACCGGCGCGGCTTCTACACTTATGGTTTTGCGCTGGTTTTTAGACGCGATGCTTCTGTTTGCGCGCGGGGTTACTACCGCGGGCGCGGCGCCTCTGCCAAGCTGCCGGTCATGTGTTATTGCGTAAATTTTCTCGGTAGTAAGACTGACTGACTTTGGGCTTGGACTTGCGGCCCTGAATAAAAAGCGCTGAGACTTCGCGCTGAACTGCAAGCTGCGGGACATAGTGCTGCCGCGCTCAGAGCTTTGTACGCTTATGCTGTGATTACCGTCGGCCACAACAATCCGCTCCGTTTCGCGGGCCTTTATCTGACCCATAGCGCGGCCGCCCATAAAAACATTGAGCGGCACAGAGAGCGTATTTTCTATAATAATTTCCGACTGCCCTGCCTTGGCAATGATATCGTCAAATAACTCTACCCGCGCCTGCGCGGCCCTGCCGCTCCTCTTGCTGTTAGCCTCAGATACGCCCGCGGTAATAAGCATTACGAACAAAAACAAAGCCATTCCAGTTATATTAGTCATGCGTTTCATACCAAAAAAGCCCCTCCCTATTGTGGTTAATATGTTAAGATTGCCGTAAAAATATAATATATATTATGCTTAAACATTTTGCATAATATCCTTAATTGCGCGTAAATTTTCGGCGGAGAGGCAATCTATACTGAATCACGGCACGAGTTTACACTGTGCCGCCAAGCAGCCTCACGGCCCTGCGTGCAGTTGCGTGCGGTGCAGTGTAAGCGCGTGCCGTTCCGCTATATTAAAAATTCTCCGTTACACGGAACATGTAAAAAATTATATTTAACCAGCAGCCTCTGAAAAGCGGCGGGGGAAAATATTTGATTCTCACCGGCGCAATACTATACAGGTGTACGGCATAAATTAGCGCTGCGCCGCTAAGCAGCCTCACGGCCCTGCGTGTAGCTGCGTGCGGCGCAGTGCCAATTTATGCCGTGATTCAGTATATAATCCCTGTAAATTATAGAAATCACAGAACGGAGAGCGTACAGTATGTTGTATCTGCTGGAAAGCAATGAAAACGCGGCAGTCGGGATGGACACTTCTAACAATGCCCTGCGCGATGATATCCGCCTGCTTGGGCAGATGCTGGGAGACACAATCCGCAATGTGGAAGGTGAAGAGATTTTTAATTTGGTTGAGAATCTGCGCCAGCTTGCGGTACGTTCACACTATGATAAAGATGATAATGCCCGCGCCGCGATGGAAGAGGTGCTGCACAATCTCTCCGACGAGGAGATGAACAAGGTCACAAGCGCCGTCGGCTATCTCTCCACCCTCGCGAACATAGTCGAAGACCACCACCACATACGCCGCTGGCGCGCGCATCAGCTTACCGGCTCATCCGCGAGCGAAGGCAGTTTAGACGCGGGCATCGCACTCGCCAAAGAGCACGGATTCGATGAAGCGCAGCTCAAAGAGTTTTTCCGCACCGCTTATATAGCGCCGGTGTTAACCGCGCATCCGACAGAAGTTCAGCGCCGCTCTATCCTTGAGATTCTTAACGTTATAGCCGCCCTGCTTAACAGGCGCGACCGGTTAGCCGAAACAAAAGAGGAGTACGAGGAGATTGAAACAGGACTGCGCACGCAAGTTCTCGCGCTTTGGCAGACGCGCGTATTGCGCAGTTCAAAACTTTCTGTGCTTGACGAAGTTCAAAACGTGCTCTCCTTTTTTGATACGACATTCTTTGCCGCGGTGCCGAAACTTTACTCCGCGGTTGAACGCGCCGTCGGCGGTGAATTGAGCGGTACGCCCGCGTTTCTGCAAGTGGGCAGCTGGATAGGCGGCGACCGCGACGGCAATCCGTTTGTAGACGCCGCGGTACTGACCGAAACGCTCCTGCGCCACGCCGAACGCGCCTTTACATTCTACATATCCGAAGCGCGTCAATTACGCCGTGAACTCTCGCTCAATACACTGCCCGCAGAGATGCCGCCGCAATTACAAAAACTTATTGACGAATCGCCCGACAGCTCCGCACACCGCGCCGACGAGCCGTACCGGTTAGCGTTCGCGACAATACTGACGCGCTTGGAAGCTACTCACGAAAAGCTGTTTGGCTGTAAACCGTCAATCGCAATGTCGTCTTACGTGCGCAACGCTGCTGCGCTGCCCTATGCGTCGCCTGAAGATTTCGCCGCCGATCTCGTCTTAATCGAAAAGTCACTTATTGACAGCGGATCAAAACTTTTAGCGCAGGACAGACTGAGCAATCTGCTGCGCGCCGTGCGTGTATTCGGATGGACGCTCGCGCCGCTTGATCTTCGTCAAAACTCCGCAGTACACGAGCACGTAATCGCGGAACTGTTGGAAGCTGCGGCCCCCGGCACAAATTATTTAGGATTAGATGAAGACAAGCGCGCGGAACTCCTTATGAAAGAGCTCGCCACTCCAAGACCGTTAGTCTCACGCCATGTCAAGTACAGTGACGAGACCGCAAAAGAGCTCGCCATTTTTGACGCCGCCCGCGACGCGCATCTGCGCTACGGTACAGGCAGTATCCGCACCTCTATTATCTCGAAGACCGACGGGGTTTCCGACGTTTTGGAACTCGCCGTGCTGCTTAAATACGCGGGGATCCTGCGTCCGGCGGAAGCTGTGCTTGACGTCAACATAGTCCCGCTGTTTGAAACTATAAAGGATTTACGCGCGGCAGCAGGAATCATGAATACGCTTCTCTCCCTGCCGTCCTACCGTAACCTTTTGAAAAGCAGAGGGGACGTACAGGAAGTTATGGTCGGTTATTCCGATTCAAACAAAGACGGCGGCTACTTGACGTCACGCTGGGAACTCTACCGCGCCGAGGTTGAGCTTGTGGAAATATTTGCCAAACATAATGTTAAGATAAGACTGTTCCACGGACGCGGCGGCTCTGTGGGACGCGGCGGCGGACCGAGCTATCAGGCCATACTCGCACAGCCCAAGGGCGCGGTGCAGGGACAATTGCGTCTTACGGAACAGGGCGAAGTGATCGCCGCGAAATACGGCAACGCGGAGGTCGGACGGCGCAATCTTGAGGTTATCGTCGCGGCTACTTTGGCCGCAACCGCCGAACCGTCGCAAGCGGAACCGCCTGATGCCGGTTTTCTTGAAATTTTTGACGAACTCTCCGGTTTCGCGTTTACCGCGTACCGCAAACTTGTGTATGAGACAAAGGGGTTTGAGGAGTATTTCTGGCAGTCAACCGTAATCTCCGAGATCACATCACTCAATATAGGATCGCGCCCCGCTTCACGCACCAAGGGGCGCGATATTGAAAATCTGCGCGCGATTCCGTGGGTGTTCTCATGGTCGCAGTGCCGCGTAATGCTTCCCGGATGGTACGGATTCGGCTCCGCGGCAGAGGCTTTTCTCAATAAACACGGGCAGGAACAAGGTATAAAAATGTTGAAATCCATGTATGAAAACTGGTCGGTGTTCTCTACGCTGATCTCCAACATGGACATGGTTCTCGCGAAAGCCGACATGAGTATAGCCGCGCGCTACGCCGCTTTAGTGGAGGATGAGGCGCTGCGCGATTCGATCTTCCCCGCGATAACGGCGGAGTATGAGCGTTCGTGCAAGTATCTTTTAGCAATTACCGGACAGGAGGCGCTCTTGGACCGTAACCCTGTACTCCGCCGTGTAATTGAGAACCGCTTCCCCTATCTTGACCCGCTCAACCATGTGCAGGTGGAGATGCTGCGCCGGTACCGCGATCAGACAAAAAGCGGAACTCCTGAAGAGGCAAGCGTGCGCATCCGCAGAGCGGTGCATATTTCTATCAACGGGATTGCGTCGGTACTGCGCAACAGCGGATAGCGCCGATCTGATCTTGGAAACGAAGACGCGTTTTGGGGGTTATACATTACGTCACGCGTGTACACTGTGCCGCTAAGCAACCTCACGGCCCTGCGTGCAGTTGCGTGCGGCATAGTGTACACGCGTAACGCCAAGCAGTCTACTCCCCAAGAATCGCCTCAAGCTCCGATTTAATCACGTCCATAAATCCTTCAATTAATTTGATTTGAAGCGGCTCTCCCTGCGCAAGCAGAGTCTGCGCTTTGTCTGCCGCTTCCAAAAGACGCTCTTCCTGAATAAATCCCGCGTTGCTCTTTAGCGAATGTACCAATATGTGCGCCGTTTTTATATCGCCGGACTCTAACGCTTTCATAATATTTGAGTATGTTTCCTGATTCTCGCGTACAAAAATGCGCCTGATACTTTCGGCTTGCAGATCGCTGACGCCGTCTTCTTTTGGTAAACCGCGGCGGCGCTTAATTGCGGGATTATGGTTTTCACTCTCGAAATATTTAATGAGACACTTCCAAAGCTCCTTAGCGGTGAACGGTTTGCCTATGGTGTCGGATATGCCTTTTGTTTTGTAAAGCTCAAGCGCGTCGGACATTACATTCGCGGTTAACGCGATGACAGGCGTCTTAACGCCCATTTCAAGAATTTTCGCCACGGCTTCAAGTCCGTCCATTACAGGCATGTGCATATCCATGAAAATCAGATCGAAAGGGGGTTTTCCCGCGTCTTGCCGCTCCTTAACAAAATCAACGCCCTCTTTACCGTTATTCGCCATAACTACGCTCAGCCCGACGCGCAGTAAATGTTCAAGAACCACCTGCTGATTAAGAGCGTTATCTTCACAAACTAAAACCTCGCCGCTGAAGTTCGGCTTTTCGGAGTCATCAAATACGATCTGTGTATTCGTTAAATCGGCCTTGTCGTCGTCAATCAGCCCGAATGTCAGCTCAAAGCTGAATTTGCTGCCAAGTCCCAGCGTGCTTTCGACATGGAGCGTACCGCCCATAAGCTCGATAAAATTCCTCGATATCGCAAGCCCCAGCCCCGTACCGCCGAATTTTCGCGTAACGCTGCTGTCGGCCTGTGTAAACGGGTCGCAGATTTTTTCTATCTGCGACTCCGACATACCGATACCGCTGTCCTTTACCTCAAAGCGCATGGTTACATTTTCACTGCCGGTTTTTGTAATAACCGCCAGCATTTTCACCATACCGGAATTTGTGAATTTCACCGCGTTTGAAAGGAGATTAACAAGTACCTGACGAAGCCTTGTCGGGTCGCCGCATATCTTTTTACCTACCGACGGTTCGGCGTAAAAGTGCATGACCAAGCCCTTTTCATCGGCTTTGGGCAGTATGAGCGTTCTGCACGCCTTAAAGAGTTCACAAAGATCAAACGGTATGTTTTCCAGCTCAAACTTACCCGATTCAATTTTTGAAATGTCAAGAATGTCGTTTATTATTTGTAAAAGCCATTCGGAGTTTTGCGTTATCTTCATCAGATAATCTTTAGTTCTCGCCGGAAGAGCGTCGTCGAGCGCAAGTTCGGAAAAACCGATTATACTGTTCATGGGCGTGCGGATTTCGTGGCTCATGTTGGCTAAAAAGACGGACTTGGAACGTGAAGCCTCAAGCGCCGCCCGTTCCATCTCCTTACGTTTGGTTATATCGCGCGCTATACCCAAAATTCCAATCGGTTCATCATTTAACACAAGAGGAACCTTAATGGTTTCAAAATACGGAACCGCGCCGCTTGCGCTTGGAACATACTCCTCTTCTATGTTAACTAACCGTTCCTGTAAAGTCATGCGGTCTCTCTCGTTAAATCTATCCGCAAGTTCAACAGGAATTCCCAGACCCTCAATGTCGTTTTTTCCGATCGCGCTCTCATCACAGCCGAAATGTTTCATAAACGCTTTGTTGAAGTGCGTAAAGCACAGATCCATGTCTTTGGCGAAAATGATATCGGGGACAGAGTCAAACAGAGTTGTGAGCAGTGAGTTCTGCAGCTCAATTTTTGCGATATACGCTTTTTGTTCACGCAAATCACGAACGTAAGTCGCTACGTAAGCGCCGCTGTCGTCGCTGACTCCTACGACCTTAACTTCAACCGGAAGCGGTTCGCCGTTTGGCAGTACGTGCAAAAATTCCACAACAGACTGACCGGCTTCCCTCGCTTTTTCAATATGGTAATCCATAACCTCAAGCGTTGGAGTTCCGCAGGGCTGAAGCGGGGGTAAAGTCTCCTTTATTCTATCCTTATACTCCTGTTTTGAATTAAACGTAAACAGTTTAAACGCGGTCTCGTTGCAATCGAAAATGCTTTTATCCTTACTCCAAAGCGAGCAAGCTAAAGGCGCCGCCTCAAACAGCAGCTGAGTGTGTTCCAACTGGCGTATAATTCTGCCCGATATGAGCTTTGATATAAAAAAACAGATTATAATCACGATAAGCGTAATTATAATCCCTGCTATAACCGAATGAAACATTCTGTTTACGGCTTCCGCGGTGTAGAAAGCGATACCGAGCATGCCGATTACATTGCCGCTTTTATCACGCAGCGGTGAATGTACGGTGAAAACCTCTCTCCCTAAAAGGCCGGCGCTGCCGTAATGAGCGCCCCCCGCTAAAACGATTTCGCTTATATGGCCGTCCGCCCTTGTTCCGTCCGCGTAAATTCCGTTCCCGTTTTCAATGGTTGTCGCTATACGCTCGTCGCCCAGAAAAACCGTTATTTCACATCCGGTAAGATTGTTTAATTTGTCAACAAAATCCCGGTCGTCTAACTTATAACCTAATGTTATAACTCCGATAACGTCTTTATCCGCGTCATAAACCGGTGCGGAAGCCGATATGCCGAGCCGGATTACAGGGGTTATACCATGCGAAAAATTCGCGTCGGTTACTCCCGTGAACGCGGCCGCGACATTGGGAAGATGCTTGGAGTTGTCGCCGTAACTTTGAGGATCGTGAGTCCTTGATATAACGTGTCCGTCTTTATCAATTATTATAAAAAAATCGACCTGCGTCACCTCTTTTAACGCGTTTGCGATATACGCGATCCTGTCGCCGCCGCTCTCTTTTCTATCGGCATTGGCGCTCGTATAGTTTTCGAGCGCGTCTATTAAATCAAGATTGCGCGCTGTTACCGACGCGGTTAAAGACGCCCGCTTTTTTATCTCCGCAATTTCATAAGCGGCGATATCTTTTGCGGAATTAAGCCTGATGCTTATCGCGTCGTCTACGTCTCTGCTGTAAAGCAGCGCAGCCGTAACCAATACGGCAACGCCGCACGCGGCTGATAACGCGATCATCGGAATAAAGATTCTCTTTTTTATGTCCATCTATTTCGCTCCGGTATTTCTATAATAATATACTATATCCATAAGATCACACGATTAAACAGGCCGTATCGTCCGATGACCTCACGGCTGTAGTGCAGTCTGAGGGCGATGCGGCCTATTTAATTGTATCTTCAATAATATTGTATTTACAAAAAACAGATAAAAGGCGCTTTGCTTTTAAATAACTATGAATAAACGAATCGGGAAATGCGCTGGAAATTCAATCCCGCGGGCCTATCCCGGAAATCCCGAGAATCTCAGGCCCGACTTTTT
>WRCH01000010.1 GCA_009784115.1 Chitinispirillia bacterium | reverse complement strand
GTCTAACCATTTTTTAGTATCGTTGAATATCGGCATATCACTCTTGTCTATTATTTGTTTAAAGAGAGTATTACCGTGATACTTCTGTCCCTCTATCCACAAGCCGATAAGATTATTACCGCCGTCACACGCGAGTGTAAGAGCGCCTATTGGTGATTTATATGTTGTTGAATAATACATAATTAAATAATACAATATTGTTTTGGATTTTAGCATGATTTTAATGAAAATTTTATTCTAATCAAAAACGGCGCAGTGCTTTATATTATATTTAAGCGCATTTATTATCATCATCATCGTGAAAATATCTGTTTTTAACAGGACGATAAACAAGAGGACTTTTATAATGAGCAGCATTAACAAATGGCAGCGCACGCATGCGTGCGGAGAGCTTTGTGCGGCGGATATCGGCAAGGAAGTTACCCTGTGCGGATGGGTTCACACGTGGAGAAATCATGGCGGGGTGATATTCATAAATCTGCGCGACAGGAGCGGTGTTTCTCAGCTTGTTTTCAGCCCCGATTCGCCAACCGGAGAAGCGGCGGCGGCTTTACGCCACGAATATGTTATTTGTGTGAAAGGTAAAGTTTCGCCGCGGCCTCAAACCATGATCAATCCCAAAATGAAAACGGGTGAAATAGAGATAAACGCTTCTGATCTCGAATTGATTAACGCCTCGGAAACTCCGCCGTTTTTAGTCAACGAAGCCGACGCGGATACCGCGCCCTCAGAAGAGCTTCGCTTGCGCTACCGTTATCTTGATCTGCGCCGTCCCTCGCTTCAGCAAAACATAATTTTCCGTCACAAAGCGGCTATGTATGCACGCAAGTATTTATGGAAAAATGGTTTTATAGAGATAGAGACTCCTATACTTATGAAAAGCACTCCCGAGGGGGCAAGAGATTTTCTTGTGCCCAGCCGCATAAATAAGGGACGGTTCTACGCGCTGCCCCAGTCGCCGCAAACTTATAAACAGCTATTAATGGTATCGGGGTTTGAACGGTATTTTCAGATTGCGCGCTGTTTCCGCGATGAAGATTTGAGAGCAGACCGTCAGCCGGAGTTTACGCAGATAGATGCTGAATTATCATTTGTTAATGAAGAGGATATATTTGCGATTTTTGAAGGGATGTTATCATCGATTTTTAAGGATTGTTTGAATATTGACGCGGTAACACCATTTCCGCGGATGACTTATAAAGAAGCATTCTTTACTTATGGAAGTGATAAGCCCGATCTTCGTTTCGGGCTTCCCATACAGGACGTAACAGATAATTTTACAAGTTCGCAATTTAAAGTTTTTCAGTCGGCGATTGAAAACGGCGGCAAAATTGCGGCTGTTAACGCAAACTCATGCGGTGATTTTACGCGCAAGATTATTGACGAATTGACCTCTTTAGTTGGTAAATACGGGGCAAAGGGGCTTGTATGGCTTCGGGTTACAGACGCGGGGCTTGAGGGGCCTTCCGCTAAGTTTTTGTCTGATGTTGAGATGAATAACATTAAAGAGCGTATGAGCGTTAAAACAGGTGATATGATATTTATCATTGCCGATAAAGAGAAAACATGCTTTACGGCAATGGGACAGCTTAGGCTTGAAATCGCCAAATTAAAAAATCTTATTAACAAAGATGAATTCAATTTTTTGTGGGTGACAGAGTTCCCCATGTTTGAATTTAGTGAAGAACAAAACCGCTATACATCTGTTCACCATCCGTTTACTGCTCCGATGGATGAGGATATCGGGCTTTTAAATGGTGATGAGTGCTATAAAGCGCGCTCAAGGGCTTACGATCTCGTCATTAACGGAACAGAAGCCGGCGGCGGCAGTATCCGTATACACGACAGTAGTGTTCAGCAGAAAATATTTGACATTCTTGGAATAAGCCGCGAAGAGGCGCAGGAGAAATTCGGCTTTTTACTGCACGCGCTCACCTTTGGCGCTCCGCCTCATGCGGGACTTGCCTTTGGTCTCGACAGGCTTGTGATGCTTATGCTTGGGCTCGACAGCATAAGAGACGTTATCCCTTTTCCGAAAACAACAACCGGATTATCGCTTATGGATAATGCGCCGGATATTGTGTCTAACGAACAGTTAGCGGAGCTTGGGATAAAAATAACAGCCGGCACAAATGAAATCGGAAAGCAATAACAAAAATTGACGATTACCCGATAATTGATCCTTTTATATAGTGTATACTGGTAAGCGGCACACGCTTACATGCACCGCAAATTCATTCCGTAAAAGCGTTGAAAACTTTGCACCTGCAGTATAATAATGATGTATATTAATTGTTTTGATCAAGGTTTTAAGTTTTCTTATGCCAAAAAACTCCTCATATCACTTACTCAAACCGCTTAAGCTCCTGATTCTTGCGGCGCTTATTACCGCTATGCCGTTAAAAGCGGGCGGAGAAAATTTTGAGCCGCGCCTTTTTAGCAGGGGTAATTTTTTATATATTGTTGAACCGCAGCGAATAGTTTTTCTCTCTATGGATACGCGGACTTCCTACTCTCTTTACTCAGCGCCAATTCCGCAGTTATCTATTGTAAGCGTTGTGCAAAGCGGCGACCGCATTTGGGCGGCTAATAAAGCCGGTGCGGTGATGAGTGTAAATATGCAGACCGGAACCGTTGAGGAGTGGGGCCGAGGGAATGCCGGCAGGGAGGGGGGGCATATTGATGTTGACAGACGCTTTTTATGGCGCGCCTCAGACGACACACTCTACCGCATGGAACTCTCAAGCGGCGAGTGGATATCTATCCCCATAAATTCAAACGCCTCCGATATACACGGTGTTATAAGTTTTAATGATCAAATCCACGTTATCTCTTCACACGCGGTTCATATTTTAAGAACAGCAGCAGAGGACTGGACGACCGTTCCGCATGACAGATTTACACTTGGCAGCGGGGAATTTCGTGTGTTTGAGAGGGCAGGATATTTTATAGAGGGAAACCGTTTTTACAGATATGATCCGTCAAAAAGATTATGGAGCAGATCGCAGATACGCGATTCTATAGTAAGCGTTGATTTTAACAATCACAATATAACCGTAGCCGCGCGAAACCGTACTTATAATTTTAACTCGGCCGCTCTTACGCTTGAGCCGCATCCGGTGATCCCGGCGCTGCGCAATATCCGTTCAATAACAATGCTTCACGCTCACGCTTTATGTGCGCTTGACAGAGGATTTGTAACTTATAACAGTAAAGATATGGCTCTCAGCAATTCCAATTTCGATTTTAATTTTGTTCAGTACCCTGATCATGTAAGGGTGACAGACGACGTATCGGTTTTTACTTTCGGCGATCATTTTATACTGTATACAAATAATAGTTTTGTCATCCATAATCATAACCGCAGGCTTTGGAGCAGTGTAAGAATTCAAAATCGAGACCGTGAGAATATAAAGGAGCGCGGCTGGACTGAAGAGGGCGCGGTTGCCTATTCGGCAAATGATTATATGTCTACACTGCATGGAACGGTTACGGTGTCGGTCACGAAAGAAGCACACAAGCAAGGATCAAATCCTGTGCAGGTTATGCCTTTTGATGTTGAGCAGGGTAATACTGCGCTGAATCTGCACACTGCAGACGCCGACGGCCGCATTCTTGACATTACGCTCGACAATGGAATGTCTGCCGGCCGGCCCCCTCAGGATGGTATTTACTACAGGGGAATTGAAGGCGATATCATTAACCGTGTATCTTATGGAGAGCATAGCTCTTCCGGATTAGCTTCTAATCAGGTAGTTCCTGATTTCCACTCAAAGGGAGTTAACGCGCGGTTTACGAGCAGAACAAAAACCGAAGGCCGCGACCGCAGTTTTTTAACCGCTTCGGCTGGAAGCGCCGGCGTTATATCGAAAGTACAATGGACTGCATTCAGGTATATACCGTCAGGCATCTATCAGATATCCTCAAATGATGACCGTCTCCGCATCATTCCTGAAAGTGTAAAGATGTATGTTGACGGAACAGAGCTTTTTGGAACAGATTACAGATATGATCCTGCTTCGCAGAGAGTTATTCTTTTACGGCGTGACAAAGCGGATCCCGCTTCAATAATACAAATAGGCTACTCCGTAAAAATACACCCGGAACCCGGAAGCGGATTTGAGCTGTTTCCCGAAAATCACATAGGGCATTACGATTACGCGGAGGGAACCGTTTCGCCGCGCTCATGGCTGAGCGCCCGCGCGGGAGTTATGACTATTCACAGAGGTTCGGCATATCTTGGAAGGGGCGGCGGCAGATGGCCCGATCCGGACGGCGTACCTTTGGAAAACACCGTTATTCTCGCCGGCTTGCCTGTAGAATGGCGTGACGCGGAGGCCGGGCGCACATTTCTTTTACATCCTGAAATAGCTTATGACAATGTATGGGGCGCCCACTCGGGAGGCTTAAACTTGGGAGTGCGGGAGAATCGGGCGTTTGGTTCATACAGAGGTTTTTGGGCAAGCCGTGATTTTTGGGGCGTTGAGCAGCCGCGCTCCGCAGCAACTACATCAACAAAACAGATAAACGGCGCACGTGCAGATCAGGAGCATGATATTGACTTTGGCTATGATTTGCGGGATGATTTAAGGGTAGGCTGGCGCCAGCTTCACAGAGAGCGTGCGCAGGACAGCGTTTCTATCTCCATGTTTGAACTGCACAGCCTGTATACAGGAAATCTTTCGCCCGACATTGAGATGTCGGTATCAAGGCGTTATTTTGAAAAAGAGGCCCATATGCCAAATAGAGAGCGTAAAGAGTCATTTAACTTACGCCTCTCTGATATGTCATCAAGCTATTTAAACAAAGTAAGCGGTATACATAATGTAGGTTACGATTTCTCGCTTACCGAGTATAGAACAGACGATGAACAAAACGGGCGCACAGTATACGGCTGGGGCAGTATCTCTCCAACAAACAAACTTACCCTTACTCCTTCTGGAATGTACCGGCTCAATCCGTCAGGTTATCATATCCGCAGAGAGCTTTCTCCGTCACTTACCGTTAACACACGCGATCTTCCCGCGGGTTTTGACATGGAAGCGTCGTACTTAATTTATCACTATGAGAACAATGGCGGCAGCGGGGACAATATTGAGACACTGAGATCGATTTCAACATTTTTTTACCCCGGCAATTACGTTACTGCTTTTGATAAATTTGCAATTTACTTAGGGTATGATCAGCATATGGGTACTTACGATATCATTGGCAAATCATCGGCGAGATATGCTTTTTTGCCAAATAAAAATGACTGGTTAAGCACCAAAGAAACCGGTGGGCTTATTTTCTTTCCGACAGAAAATTTACTGTTAAGCACAGTCAATTCGAGAAGAACATGGAATGTGCGCTCATCGCCTGAGTATTCCACAAATGAACGGATAAAATACTGGTTTGAAAGCGGCAGCTCTGTTGAAGCTAACTTGGAAGCAACAAGGACAAGCGATCACCATCTTCATATTGCCGGTTCTTCCATGTACGAACACCGCTGGGAGGGCGGTCTTATTACAGGAGTTGGGGCGCATGGCAGCAGATACTCTTATCATAACTATATAAGTATAGCCGGCGGTCCCGGGCTTATCGTCTCTTCCACAAAAGATTTAAGCGGATACATAAGAAGCAGAGAGATGAGCCATTCTCTTTGGGTTACTGTAGAAACTAAAGAACGTTTTGGGCCCGACCTTGATTACGCATTCCAGTTACGCCTGAAGATACCGCCTGATATATCAATTGCCGGAGATATTGGCGCGGCCTACAGAGGACAACATAGAAGAACAAACGGTTACGGCAGGCTTTATTTGCATGCTGGGTTTTAGCGGTAAGGGTTTGAAAGCGCAAAATTAATTGTTAGATGTAAAAATAATTTACGAATCAGAAACAGAATCCTCTTCTTCATCTCTCCCCTCGGCGGGAGGCGCCGACTTTTTTGCCGCGGTGTTTTCCATAATTGATTTTAAATAAGCGTCTTTTTTATCCTGCAGGAGCCTGAGTTTAAGCAGATTTCGCGCGCGTTCTCTTTGCGGGAAGTCGCTCGGCATTCTCAAATTTTTAAAAAACAGCCAAACCGCGACTGCCATAAATATAACGCCTATCAACGCAACAGCAGGAACAGGGGCAAAAAAATTATGAAGGGATTCCATCAACTCTCCGAACATGTATATTTATATATAATATAATAAATGGGATAACACATGGGGTTTTACCTGATTTTGCATTTTCCGCCAAGTGGGCCGCCCCCTTCCTAAAATCTCATTGTTTTATTATTTTCCATACAATCACAAAAAACTATTGACTAAACAATTTGCCTATTATA
Organism: Chitinispirillia bacterium; assembly: GCA_009784115.1. Lineage (GTDB taxonomy): Bacteria > Fibrobacterota > Chitinivibrionia > Chitinivibrionales > Chitinispirillaceae > WRCH01. The sequence goes on along the minus strand of WRCH01000010.1, from coordinate 34,093 downwards.
TATTTGGTGGATTAAATTCAGATAGAAATTTGTTCTCGCATTTGTTTTGTATGGAGTAGAAAGATGAAAACAGTAGTCGTAGATACCAAGTCGATAAACCGTGACTGGTTCGTAGTAGACGCTTCTGAGCTTACGCTCGGAAGACTTGCAAGCCAGGCGGCTTATGTGCTTATCGGAAAAGGCAAACCCGCGTACTCTCCCAATCAGGATCATGGAGATAACCTTATTGTCATTAACACCGACAAGCTCAAGCTAAGCGGCATTAAGCCCGAAACAAAAACCTATTTCCGCCACTCCCGTTACCCCGGCGGCGACAAGCACAGACCCTTTAAAGAGCAGATGACGATTGACTCGACTCAGGTTGTTATTCACGCGATCAAGGGTATGGTTTCAAAGAACGCCAAGGGCCGGGCTGTAATGAAGAAGCTCCATGTTTACAAAGGCAATGAGCATCCTCATACCGCGCAGCAGCCTAAAGAGCTTAAGTTGGCGAGTGTAAGATAATCTGCGTTTTGAGGCGTCGCGCCTCAAACGCAGAGACAGGGCATGCCCTGTCTGTACGTGATAATTAAAATATGTAGAGTATAAAAGGAGTAAAGATTTTGGAAAACAGATACTTTGGAACCGGAAGACGCAAAAACGCGATAGCTTGTGTGCTTATCCGTCCCGGCAAAGGACAGAGAACGATTAACGGCAAGCCGCTTGTCGAGTACCTCAAGAGCGACGTGCTTGTAATGGACGTTGAGAAGCCCCTTACAATGCTTAACGCAGCCGACAGCTTTGACATTGTGGCAAGAGTAAGAGGCGGCGGACTGAGCGGACAGGGCGGAGCTGTGCGTCTTGGCATCTCCCGTGCGCTCTCGCTTATGAGCGAAGATAACCGCAAATTGCTGCGTAAAAACGGTCTTCTTACACGCGACTCCCGCGTTGTTGAACGTAAAAAGTACGGTTTGGCCGGCGCACGCAGACGCTACCAGTTCTCAAAACGTTAAACTGTGATCACTGGGACGCAAAAATTTGTCAATAGCAGTAAGTTCGTCCTTGAATGACACAAACAAGACTTGCAAATTGCAGTATTGGATAGAGGGGCGGGGCTCGTCCCCGCTCTAACTAAAACACACGGTGAGAATGAAGAGTGGGTGCTATCCTTGGATAGTAGTCTTTTCATGATGATCATCGTGGAAGAACAACCCATATTTACAATTAAGGAGTAGTACAATGGCCTCTTTGACTTTGCAGGAACTGCTTGACGCCGGAACCCATTTCGGCCACCAGACTAAGCGCTGGAATCCAAAAATGAAGCGCTTTATCCTCTGCCCCCGCAACGGTATTTACATTATCGACCTCAACAAAACCGTTCTTACGCTCGACAAATTTATCGCGCGTGTAAAGACAGAGGTTCAAAAGGGCGGCAAGGTTCTTTTTGTCGCGACAAAGAAACAATTACGCGACTGCATCCGCGAAGAAGCGGCGCGCTGCAATATGCCGTTTGTAACAGAACGCTGGTTAGGCGGTATGCTTACTAACTTCAAAACGCTTCGCCAAAGTATCGCTAAACTTGACAAAATCGAAAAAATGGAAACCGACGGCACAATGGAAGCTCTTCCTAAGAAAGAGCGTATGCTTTTGGCCAAGAAAAAAGAAAAATTGATAGCTATCCTTGAAGGTATACGCACTATGCGCCGTCTGCCTTCCATAATATTTGTTGTTGATACTATTAAGGAGAACATCGCTATCGCGGAGGGCAAGCGTCTTGGTATTCCTATCGGCGCTATTGTTGATACAAACTGCGATCCCGATACTGTAGACTTCCCCATCCCCGGAAACGACGACGCGATTAAATCCGTTCAGCTCATCACCCGCGCTATAAGCGATGTGATCCTGGCAAACGCAGTTACAACTGTTACCGCCGAAGAGATGGGCGCAAAGGATGAAGCTAAGGGTAATGAAGAAGCCGCGGCGCCGGCAAAAGAGAAGGAAGAGGGCGGCGAACAGTCCAAACCTAAACGCCGTGTAGTCCACAAAAAAGCGGCCAGATCCACAGAAGATGACGATTAATTAAAAAATGGGTCCGGCAGAATAAACGCCGGGCCTTTTTAATTTTTTCCCGCGTCCCGAAAGGATGCACCGCCCGGTAAAAAAACTATAAAAAATAGAAGGAGTACAAAAATGAGTATAACAGCTTCGCAGGTAAATGAACTGCGCAACAAAACAGGACTTGGCATGATGACTTGCAAGCAAGCGCTTACTGAGGCTAACGGCGACATGGCGCTTGCTATCGAAAATCTGCGCAAACAGGGTCAGGCCACAGAAGCCAAGCGCGCCGACAGAGCGGCAAAAGAGGGCAAGGTTTCAATCCTTACAGACACTTCTTGCGGTATAGTATATGAAGTAAACTCTGAGACAGACTTTGTAGCGCGTAATGATGACTTTGTTGCTTTTATTGATACACTCGGCAAGATTCTCGCCGCTAATAAGCCGGCAGATCACGCCGCCGCGCTTAAGCTCAAAGACGCTTCTATCGGCAATATTACTGTAGAGGAACGCGTTACTGAGCTTATCGGCAAGATCGGTGAAAAAATCGCTTTCCGCCGCTATGCTATAATTAACGCGTCTCCGTCAACAGAGAAGATTTTCTCCTATGTACACGGCGGCGGTAAAATCGGCGTGCTTGTAAAAATGGCGGCTGATTCTGCGGAAGCGCTCGCTTCACCCGCCTTTGCGGAGCTTGGAAAAGACCTCGCGATGCAGATCGCGGCTTCAACTCCTATCACCGTTGCTCCTGAGGATATCTCCGCGGATGTGATCGCTAAGGAGAAGGAGATCTACACCGCTCAGGCGAAAGAGTCCGGTAAGCCGGAAAAAGTTTGGCCTAATATTATTGAAGGCAAACTCAAAAAGTATTATGAAGAGGTCACCCTGATTCATCAGAAGTTTATCCGCGATCCGGAAAAAACTGTGACAGACCGCATTAACGAAGCATCAAAAGCAGCAGGCGCAAATGTCAAGCCTGTAAGTTTTATCAGCTTTGTGCTCGGCGCGGAATAAATCAATTGTGAAATACAAGTACAAGCGCATTTTGTTAAAGCTTTCCGGCGAAGCTCTCGCCGGAAATACTTCTTCTATTATTGATCCCGCCATTGCGGACAAAATCGCTAAAGATATCGCGGAGGTTATGTCTGAGGGTGTACAGGCGGCGATTGTAATAGGCGGGGGCAATATAATACGCGGAGCAATGGCAGAGGGCGTCTCGCGCGTTGCGGGTGATGCTATGGGGATGCTTGCGACTGTCATAAACTCTATAGGATTTGCTGAGCACCTTAAATCTTGCGGAGTAAAAGCGGAGGTGCTTACTGCCGTGCATATCGACAGAGCGGGTGAGTTTTATACGCCTCAGCGCGCGATAGAGCTGATGGAGAATGGATCAGCAGTGGTAATAGGCGGCGGCACCGGTAATCCTTTCTTTACAACCGACACTGCCGCCGCGCTTAGATGCGCGGAGATAAACGGTGAGGCTATTTTAAAGGCTACAAAGGTGGATGGCATTTACGACAGTGATCCTTTTAAAAATCCGCAGGCAAAAAAATTTGACACGATAACTCACGGCGAAGCATTATCACGAAATTTAAAAGTAATGGATTCCACAGCGTTCTCCTTTTGCATGGAGCAAAAGATCCCTATCATAGTTTTTAAACTGCTTGAAGAGGGTAATCTTTCAAAATGTTTGAGCGGTGAGCCTGTGGGAACTACCGTAATAATTTAAACGGGAGGATAAATAAAAATGGGTGCAATGGAAGATATCCAAAAAGAGACAACCGACAGGATGCAGAAAGCAATTGAGAGCCTTAAAAAGGATCTTGTGAGAATAAGAACCGGGCGCGCGACTCCGGCGCTTCTTGACGGGATAAACGTAGATTACTACGGCAATCCTGCGCCGATCAACCAAGTGGCAAATATCTCTGTTCCCGACGCGAGGATGCTCATTGTTCAGCCTTGGGAAAAGAGCATGCTGCACGCGATAGAAAAAGCGATACAGGCTTCAAATCTTGGACTCAATCCGCAGAACGACGGCAATCAGATTCGTCTGCCTATCCCCCCTCTTTCTGAAGAGCGCCGCAAGGATCTTTTTAAGAACTGCGGTAAAATCGGCGAAGAGAATAAGGTTGCGATACGGAACATCCGCCGCGACTCAAACGAAAAGCTCAAAAAAGCGCAGAAAGACAAGCAGATAACTGAAGATCAGGAGAAAAAGGGTCTTGACGATATCCAAAAAACTACTGATAAATTCATTAAAAGCGTGGATGAACAGCTTGCGCTTAAAGAGAAAGAGATTATGGAAGTGTAGTATAATCAGTTAATGGTTCTTCGCTATTTCAAGCGGGTTCTCTGATCTTACATCCCGAACGGGATGCAGAGAGTACACAGCTAAACGCCAAAATTTATCGGTGGGTTTGGTATAATTTTTGGCGTTCAACAGGATGCTCTGTTTATCTCCGCCTCCACATCCTCGGCCCTGTATTCGCGATCATCTCCAAAATCTCCTCCTGCATTACCCAGTTGTCAAATTGACCGCTGCCGGCGTTATTAAAAAATATCGTAAACGCGTAAGCCTTGCCGTCAACAAACATATAACCTGCGAGAGTGGTTACCTTAAGGGAATTTAGAGTACCGGTTTTAGCGCGGACTTTTCCGATCAATTGCGAGCGGTTGAAGCGGGTTTTGAGCGTTCCGTCAATTCCCGCGGCGGGGAGCGCCGCGACGTAGTCGTGGTAGTATGTTTGTTTATGGACATAGCTTAGAAGCTCAGTTATCTGCGCGGCGCTTACGCGGGATACGTCTCCCATTCCTGAACCGTTGCCGAGCTGCAGTTCACCCGGCAAGCCCTGCTTTTCCCACCAGTTTGACATAACCGTTACCCCTTTGGGCCATGTTCCCGGAGCGCCCATCCGCTCCGCCGCCATTGTTTTGAGGAGCATCTCTGAGACGAAGTTGCTTGACCATTTGAATATATGGTTAATAAAAACAGGCATAGGTTCGCTTTCAAACGTATGGAAAGGCGGCTTTGCTAAGAGGGAATCGGGTACTCTGCGGCGTACGGTTTTGCCTTCGATACGTATACCGTTTTCGCTGCATTGAGCTCTAAAGGCGCCGCCGAATGTCTCCCAGGTCTGCCACACTTTACGGTAAGTGTATCTTGGTTTTTCACCCATGGCCATGTTTCCTCTAACTAATATCTGCGTAGTGCCGGATGTCAATGATGTAGATACATCGAGCCTGCCTCTTGAACCGCCGACCGTTTTCGCGGAGGAGCTTATCCTCACCCCCTCAATCTTTGGGAACATATCTACATGAATCGGCGAGCCGATCTCCTGACCAGGGCGCTTATGAACCGCTACGGCGCTGAAACTTACGGATAGCGCGTTAATAATCGACTGATAGGCGCGGCTGCCGTCGGTCGCGGAAAAGCCGGGGCCGACGCTCACCGTGTCATAGTAAAAGTCATCAAGTATAAGATCGCCCTTTACATGTTTAATTCCTCTGTGGCGCAGCTGCTGTACAAAAAGCCATATTCTCTCAGGGCCCAGTCCCGGATCGCCGAATCCTTTTATGTAAAGATTTCCGTTTACAATTCCAGAGTCGCTGTTAAACTCTCCATCGATATAAACGCGTGTGTTGTGAGTGTAACCGAGGCCAAGGAGTTCAAGAGCCGCCGCGCCGGTTACAAGTTTCGCGACCGAGGCGGGGTTTAAAAGTGTATCGGGATTTATTGATACGATGACGCTGTCTTTACTTAGATCTTTGACGACAATGCCTACTCCGCCCTCATATTTACGCGCTTTAAGCAGATCGCTGACACTCTGCTGCATAGAGGCAAAAGCTGCGCTATAGCAGGTAAATATTATAATCGCTATAATTGGGCTGGTTACGCTGCTGAGAGATATTTTTACTTTTTGATTCTTTTTTGTTTCCATAGCCGTTTCCAAATTTTATTTTTAAATACTGTGTTAAATTACACTTGATAACTATTTTCCTTTATAAACAACCCTATAGGGAGCCAAACAAGATGATGAAGTACGTAATCGCATTTGTTACGCCAACTAAAAAAATACAACTTCGCCACAAGATAGTGGAAGGCGAAAACAAAGATAGTGCGCTTAGAAAGTTTTTTAATGAAAACGCAAGCGAGTTTTATTCTACCGACGAGCATGGATATCTATATTTCAAAGAGGACTTTTTTGATGAGGCCAACGGGTCGGGGAGTATTATAGAGTTGTGATAAAAGGAGGGCGGGGGTAAACCCCGCCCTTACAAATCGCGAAACCATCGCGGTTGCCCTTATCCTGATTAACGTCTTACGCCTTAATAGCATCTGCCGGGCAAGAATCAACGCAAGCGCCGCAGTCTGTGCATTTTGACGCGTCTATAGAATAGGGACTGCCCTCTTTAATTGCGTCGCATGGACATTCAGGAAGACAGCTTCCGCAGCAAAGACACTCTTCTGTAATTTTGTAAGCCATTTTTCGGCCTCCTCTTTAGGTTAGTGAATAATGATTTTATGGTATTACGATTTACTGTTATCTAAAATTTATCGTTTATCCGACATAATAAGATACTTTTTGCGGACAGGAAACTACAAATCCCACATACTGTTTATCCTGATCCTGCATTTTCCGCACCCCTTCAGGGGTGCAAGATTGTAACTCCGGGTTTTAGCCCGGGGTTGATCACAAACATCACTCTTCCTCAAAAGTATTATCAGCCAAAGTCTCCGAACGCTCTTCACGCCACGCGAGCAGTTGACGCACGCGGCTCGGGTGCTTTAGCTTGCCAAGCGCTTTCGTTTCAATCTGACGTACGCGCTCACGGCTTATGTTGAATATCTCGCCTATCTCTTTAAGCGTTTTTATACGCCCGTCATCAAGCCCGAAGCGCATCATTAATATCTCTTTTTCTTTTGGAGCAAGAGAGTTCATTACCTGTTTTATCTGTTCGCGCAGATGCACGAGCGATATTTTCTGCGTTGGGTCTATAACGCTTGAGTCTTCTATGTATTCCCCTATAGTTGTTCCGTTTTCTCCGCCGACCTCCATGTCAAGGGAGATCGGTTCCATAGAGTACTCAAGCGCCATTTGCACTTTTGTAACGGAGCATCCAAGAGCTTCGGCGAGATCTTGGTGAGACGGTTCGTAGCCGTACTCCATTACCCACTTGCGGCACATACGCACGATCTTGTTTACAAGCTCCATTGTGTTTGCCGGAATGCGTATCGCTTTTGACTTGTCATTTATGGCGCGGGAGATCGCCTGACGGATCCACCATGTGGCGTAAGTGGAAAATTTGTACCCTTTGCGGTAGTCAAAGTTTTCAACCGCTTTAATAAGACCGCGGTTGCCCTCCTGTATGAGGTCGATAATTTCCATGCCGCGGAGGATATATTTTTTTGCTATGCTCACAACAAGACGCACATTCGCTTCGATGATTGCGCACTTTGCCTGATTGCGCATCTCTTCCCAGTGAGAGAACGCGTCAAACTCGCTCTCCTTACTGTCAATCAAAAGATTTTCTTTGTATTTGTCAAGGATATTTTCAACCTGTTTGCAGTTAAGTCTGAGACTCCTGCACAGAGAGACCGCTTCATCCATAAGTTTCTCCTGCTCTGAAGAGGAGGTTTCGGCGGCGGCTTTGTTTTTTCTTTTGATTATAGCGAGTGTTTTGGTAAACTCTCTGCGGAGTGTTTCGGGGTCTTCTATCTCTTTTGACGACTCTTCGTCAAGCTGCAAAACGTCGGCGCATTCCATCTCGCCGTTTTTAAACTCTTCTCCCAGTATGTAAAGACTCTCAAGAGCTTTAGGGGAGCGGAAAGCCATATCAAAGAGTTTGCTCTGAGCGTACTCCATCTGCATCGCGTACTCTGTCTCCTGCCCCTTTGAGAGAAGCGGAACTCTGCCCACGCTGTTAAGATATGCCCAGGTGGGGTCGGTATAGCGGGGGGGCCTGCCGGCAGAGAGCATCCGTTTTGCGCCGCGTTCGTAAAGAGGAACCGCTTTCTCCTTTACAAAGGAGTTGATGGCGATCTCTTCACGTTCGAGAATCTCTCTGACCCGTTCAAGCTCTGTGCTTGAGGCGGCTACGTCTTCAATCTGCGCCTCAGTTACAAACCCTTGCAGAGTCGCCAGCTTACGCAGGCGTAATGTTACTTTGTCGGCCGGGTGACTTTTTGTCTGCACCGGAGCCGCTTCCTTTTTTTTAATCATTTTCCTACTCGTCCAACTCTTTGAGTTTTGCCGTACACTCTTTGTGGCGTTCCATAAGAGCAAGTTTCTGTTCTTCGGGAACATCGCCGCTAAGCGCGTCCCGCAGCTCCCGCAGCTCTGCCATTAAAGACTTTCGCCGCAGAAGTAAAATTTTCTGCACAAGCTCAGCATGAATATTTTCCCTGAGCGCCGGCTTGACCATCAGCATGGAAATTACGCGCTTAATCTCAGGGTCGTCAGGCAGTACATCACATAAATTGTGAAGATCACCCTTAATATCGTAACACTCCGCTATTATTGAATATATATTCGCGGACAGGCTGTCCGTAAGTGTTTGGGTATCAACAAATCGTTTTGCTAACGGAATTTGTTCTGGGCAAGTTAGTAAAATGCGTAAAAAACTCTCCTCAAGTTTTCCTATTTTTCCTGAAAAAGGCTGTGTCTGCACATCGGATACTGTGTTTTCGCGATTGTCTTTTCTAGAAAAACTGTTAAATATATGATGAGATTCTACGCGCAGCTTTTGAGCGACTTTTGACAAAAAGTCATCACGCACTATCATATCCCTTAGAGCCTCTACGTAAGGAACGAGCTCTTCGATGATAGTACGTTTGCTCTGCGGAGAGGTGCCGTACTGCGATATCAGCTTGTCAATTAAAAAATCCGTTGACTTTTTTGCCTTCGCAATCATCTCTAAAAACGGCTGCGCTCCCTCTCTTTTTACAAATGAGTCGGGGTCGTCATTACCGGCGAGCGTCAGCACGTTCACTTGCAGATTAAAAGGAGCAAGAACGATAATCGCTTTGTACGCGGCTTCTACGCCGGCGCGGTCGCCGTCAAAAACCAGAGTCACTTTGGATGTTTGACGCTGTATCAGGGAGGCGTGTTCAGGAGTAAACGCTGTCCCCGAAGTTGCCGCGGCGTTGCAGATCCCTGCCTGATAGAGAGTTAAATAATCCATGTAACCCTCAACAATAAGCAGCTGCCCCAAATCACGCACCGCGCCGCGTGATTTGTGCAGTCCGTAAAGCAGCGTGCTTTTTTGATAAAGCAGTGTCTCCGGCGAGTTGAGGTATTTTGGCTGAGTGTCGCCGTCAAGACCGCGCCCGGCGAAAGCGACAACGCGTCCGCTTTGATTATAAAGGGGAAACATTATTCTGTCTCTGAAGCGGTCATAAAAACCGCCGCTGTCTCTTTTAACGGCAAGCCCGGATTCCGCAAGTTTTGACGGAGGGATATTTTTACTTTGAAGAAAATCAATTAATCCCGACCACCCTTTAGCCGCGTATCCTAAAGAGAACTCTTTAACCGTTTGAGCGTCAATCCCCCGCGATTTAAAATATTCAACCGCGGCGGGAGTACTCTTCACAAGACTGTAATAATACTGAGCCGCCAGAGCGTGTATCTCGAGAGCTTCTGTTTTTGAGAGGCTCTTTGAGGAGTCCGCATACTCGTGATTATTTTGAACGATGCGGCGCGGTTCAAGTTTAACCCCGGTCTCTTCGGCAAGCATTCTTAACGCTTCGGGAAAATCGACCCGTTCTATCTCCTGCAAAAAACTAAAAACATCCCCGCCTTTATTACACCCGTAACAATAATAAAAGCCCCTGTCCGCATTTACATGAAAGGAGGGAGTTTTCTCCTTATGAAATGGGCAAAGCCCTTTCATTGTCGAGCCGGAACCTTTGAGGGTGACATAGCGTCCGATAATAGCGCCAATGTCCGCTCTTTGGCGAATCTGTTCCTTTATATTGTCGTCAAACCGCTCATTCATGAGAAAACCAAAATTTTATGAAAAAACATCTTACAAAGATTTTACCGTTATTATTGAAAAATATGACAGTCTCACGTGAGTTTCAAATTATTTTTAGAATTAAGTAGAATTAATAAAAAATCTTACGAAGATAGACGAGGATAACAATGGATAATGTTTCAGATATATTAGACCCGCAGTGTATAATTCTTGATCTGAGCGCGCGTAAAAAAGAGGAAGCGATCAGGGAACTTGTCGGGCTTTTTAAGACGGCCGGTAAAATCAGCAAGGCTGAAGATTGCGTCGCCTCAATTTTGGAGCGTGAAAAAATCTCAACAACAGGCATCGGCCACGGCATCGCCATCCCTCACAGGCTTATTGCCGGGGTGAGTGACATTATGATGGCTGTAGGCCGCAAGGGTAAAGGGGTGCCCTTTGACTCCATAGACAACAAGCCGGCGCATCTGATATTTCTAATTATCGGCCCGTCGGGCAGGCATAATGAGTATCTTAAAATATTAAGCAAGCTGTCGCGGCTTTTGAGCGACAGAACTTTTTTTGAAGCGCTCATGAAAGTTGAAAGCGCCGATGAGGTGCTTTCGCTTATAATTGAGAAAGAGTCGCAGTATCAGCCGTCGGTTTGAGTTAGTTTTGCATTTCCGGCAAGCAAAATTTATCTTACATTGTACGGCATCCGTGTAATGTATATGACAATACAGGTGGGCACAATTATGGAACGTAAAATCATAAACGTAACAGGCAGACGTCAGATTACAATACCATCAAGATTTTATGATAAATTACATTTTGGCAAAGAGATAGAATGTTTTCTTACCGATGATGCGATTGTGCTTCGCCCGCTTACAACTTCTGATGATAGTTTTGCTATGGAAATATTGAAGGATTTAGTATCTCAAGGGTATAGCGGTGATGAATTACTTGCAAAATTTGAGCGGCAGCACGCAGACATTAGAAAAGCTATAGACGTTTTGATTGATGAAGCGGATGAAATCGCTGAAGGTAAGCGTGAAGGTATCAGCACAAAGGAAATTTTCGGAGATGAATAACCTATGTATGAGATAAGTTATTCAAAATCTGCTGAAAGATATTTCAAAAAAATCAAAGATAAAAAATTGTTAGCGGTTTATAAGAGTGCGATTGATAAGTTAAAGCTAAATCCTTACATTGGGACACAAAAAAGCGGAGACTTACGGGGTATTTTTGGATATGACGTAAAATACGCGGGGATAAACTATGAACTTGCCTATCGTATCTACGAAGAAAACAGTTTGTTTGTTGTTATAATACTGGCAGGAACACGAGAAAATTTTTATAATGAATTAAAGCGGCTGATAAAGTAATGCCTGACAGTCGTGTAGTTTTATGATTTGACAATATTTTTACATAACGTTAATCACAAAAAAGAGAGGGGTTGCGGTAAAGGCCGGTATCAATTTGTCAATTGACGACTTGGAATCTCATTACTGATCAACAGAGTATACTATGGATCGATGTTCAAAGTGCGGTGTGATTGTAAGCGAAGGTGCAGAGTTCTGTTCCGGTTGTGGTAAATTTTGTGGCATATTTGCCACAAGCGAACGGGTGACGGTTGAAAACCTCTCTCTGTGGGGGTATTTCGTTAAATGTATTACAAAGATTTTTTTCAAGGGTAAGGGCAGAGCGCGAAGAAAAGAATTTTGGGGATTTTGTCTGTTTGACGTACTTACCGTTTTTTTACTTGTTGCTGTATTGCCTACGGTGTTTAAGGATAATGTAAGCAATTTGCTGTTCTCGTTAGCGGGAATTACTCTTCAAGTGTCGTTTCGGGCTGTTCTTTCTAGAAGACTACACGATATTGGCAAGAGTAGTTGGTGGATTATGTACTTTCCGGCTACTGTTTTTGTAGGACTTATGTTGATGATGTTTTTCTTACCCCCTAGGGTCATCTTTGGATTTTCAGTGATGTACAACATTGACATAAAAACAGCGACTATAATGTTAATATATATATTGACGATTATTGCCATGATACCGTTTTTTGCCTGGTTATGCCGAGACAGCCAGCCGGGGGAGAATGAGTACGGGCCGAATCCCAAGGGTATAAATGATGACAACGTCTCGAACAAAAAAGATAAGAGTATTGCCGTCGCCTCAGCAATCGCGCTTCTGCTTATCACCGTTGGATGGGTAGCAATTCCGAACAGCGCGAAAAACGCGATTACCCATTATAATAAAGGGATAGAGTTATTTAATAAGGGTAGGCTTGATGAGGCGATTCGTGAGTTCAATCAAGCGATACGGCTGGACCCAAATTCTGCCGAAATGTATTACAATCGCGGTAAGATCTACTTGCGGGTTGACTTTGATATGGCTATTGCGGACTTCGATCAAGCGTTACGGCTGAACGCAAGTTTTGACGCAGCGTATAATAATCGCGGTTTGGCGTATTTTAACAAGGGTGACATTGATATGGCTATTGCTGACTTCGATCAAGCGTTACGGCTGAACCCAAATTGTGACATAGCGTATAGTAATCGTGGCAATGTGTACTTTTATAAGGATGACTTTGACATGGCTATTGCGGACTACGATCAAGCGTTACGGCTGAACCCAATTTCTGTCGAAACGTATTTTAGTCGCGGCAATGTGTACGTACTCAAGGGTGATTTTGATATGGCTATTGCGGACTATGATCAAACGTTACTGCTGAACCCAGTTTTTGGCGAAGCGTATTTTAGTCGCGGTCTTGCGTATTCGAACAAGGGTGACTTTGATATGGCTATTACGAATTTTGAAACGGCATTGCAGATTAATCCAAATCATGCTTATGCCAAGGATAAACTTGAACTTGCCCGCCAAAAGCGCGGACGTTAAAGAGATTGATTAACCGCGCTCCGTACATTATTTTTCAATTATATGAGGAAAAGAATTAATTCTCATTGTGCTAAAGGACACTATACTAATAGATGGCGTATAAAGATGAATCAGGCATAGCAATAATCACAATGAAATCATAGTGAAATCACAATAAAAGAGAGGGGTTACGGTTATGAATCTTAGTGGCATACTGCCGTTTTTGCTTATTATCATTGTAGTGGGCGTCTTGGTAGTTTTGTTTTTTATCGGTTCTGCGATTCAATTGTGGATGCAGGCGATTTTTTCCGGCTCAAGAGTGGGGCTTCTCAGCATTATATTTATGCGCTTTAGAAAAGTTCCGCCCAAACTCATTGTAGAATCCAAAATTACGGCTGTAAAGGCTGGAATAAATTTATCAATTGACGATCTGGAATCTCATTATCTAGCCGGTGGTAATGTGCTTAGGGTTGTGCAGGCTCTTATTGCGGCTGACAAAGCGAACATCCCGCTCACGTTTAAACGCGCCGTTGCGATTGACCTCGCGGGCCGTCACGTTTTAGAAGCTGTGCAGATGAGCGTTAATCCAAAAGTGATAGAAACACCGGAAGTATCGGCTGTCGCAAAAGACGGAATTCAGCTCATGGCTGTTACAAGAGTAACGGTGCGCGCGAACATAGACAGACTCGTTGGAGGCGCGGGCGAAGAGACCGTTCTCGCGCGCGTCGGCGAGGGTATTGTAACCACTATCGGTTCCGCCATTTCACACAAACATGTGCTTGAAAATCCCGACTCTATTTCAAAGAAAGTGCTTGAAAGAGGTCTTGACGCGGGAACAGCGTTTGAGATTTTGTCAATTGACATTGCGGACGTTGACGTCGGCAAAAACATAGGCGCCGAGCTTGAAACCGACCGCGCCGAAGCGGACAAAAAGATCGCTCAGGCCAAAGCCGAAGAGCGCCGCGCGATGGCTATCGCGACCGAGCAGGAGATGAAAGCGAAAGTTCAGGAGATGCGGGCGAAAGTCGTTGAAGCGGAGGCGCAGGTGCCTCAAGCTATGGCAGAAGCTTTCAGAAACGGTAATCTCGGCATAATGGATTATTATAAGATGAAAAACGTAGCCGCGGATACGCAGATGCGGGAAGCTATAGGCGGACACGGTCATCAATCAAAACCCGCAGATCATAATGACGGCGAGAGATCATAAACAGAGATAATCATGGAAATATCAAGCCTGTTTGATAAACTCGAAGGACTGCTGCCCATATTGATATTTGTCATATGGGCAATAATCTCCGCTGTCGGCGCTGCGGGGAGTAAGACCAAAAAGCGCGGGCCTCAAGGTCAGAGCCAGCAGCAGCACCCGCAGCAGAGGCAAGCTCCCGCCTCGCAGCCGTCTCACTCGTCAAGAGAGCGTGAAAGCGAGAGGCCGTCCACAAGTATCTCCGATGAACTGAATCGCACGCTTGATGTGCTTTTTGGAAATCAATCAGCAGATAAAGGGCAGAGCCGCGGGCAGCCGCGCAGTGAACAGGTGCGTAAGGCTCCGCCTCCTGCGCCGGCTCACAATAAAAAGAGAACTGCACAAAAAGTAAGTGATAGAAGCAGTATGAAAAAGGGTACGTCTGCAGCTGATACGGTAAAAGCTATAGAAAGGTCTGCGCAGATCAATCGCAAAGCTCAAAGCCGGTCAATAGAGCGGCCTGCCGTTTCGCCGGATTTTTCTGCTGCTGAAGCTGTTAAGGGGGTTGTTTGGTCGGAGATTTTGCAGCCGCCGGTGGCTATGCGGGGAGCGAAGAGCCTGTATATTTAATGATATAAATCAATAATATTAATATGAAAGGACTACGATCATGACAAAAAAGATTTACGCGTTTATGTTAGTTCTTGCCGTCGCGGTTTTTTGTTTTGCGCAAAGGACTCCGCCTCCGTCAACAATGACTCTTACGTTAGACGACGGCCGGGATGTGGTTTTACAGCCCGACAGCACTTGGGATTATGTGGGTAACCGGAGTATTTTGGCTACAAAGGAAGAGGATAGATATATCACTCTGAGCGACAACAGAATACTTTGGCTCAAAAGCGACCACACATGGACATTTACAAAAACACAGCCCAAAGTCTCTAACAGACCCAAAGAGTACCCCTCTATGGCCGTAGTGGGAACCGCGACAAGACCCGCGCTTGACGCTGCAACTCACTTCGCGACAGAAGACGCGTTTAATAAGGCTGTTACAAACCTGCGCCGCCACGCCCCAAGAACAAATAAAAACATACAGCCGTTTCTCATGGCGTGTCTCAGAAATGAAGTGGGCACACATGGTGTGGAAACCGCCTTTAGTAAAGTAGGCCAAAACTTCAAATCCGACGCCAAAATCAGCCTGACAAATCTGCAGGTTGCAAAGGTGATGGACTGTCTTGACGTACAGCTCTCGGAGTAGTGCGGAGAGCGTAGTGTAAACACATGCACATAAACGATCACAGTTAAAGAATATGAAATACATAGGCCCCCATGTATCTGCTTCGGGCGGAGTGCACAACGCTCCGCTTAACGCGCAATCTGTTGGAGCGGCAGGTTTTGGCCTTTTTACAAAGAATCAAAGACAGTGGAAAGCCAAACCGCTTGCCGCCGCGGAGATAGACGCGTTTAAAAAAAATATGGAAACTTGCGGATTCGTACCGCAGGCTGTGCTTGCTCATGACAGCTACCTCATTAATATCGGCAATCCTGATAGCGCCGTCAGAGAAAAATCAACAGCCGCTCTTGTTGACGAAGTGAAACGGTGTGAGCTTCTTGGACTGCCGCTTCTTAATATCCACCCCGGCAGTCATCTCACGTCAAGCGTTGATGAGGGTATCTCTCACATTGCGCAGTCTGTCAGCAACGTTCTTGACAAAACAGAGGGAGTGATAATTGTCCTCGAAGCGATGGCGGGGCAGGGGACTAATATCGGCGGACGATTTGAGCATTTAGCGGCTATCATCCACAATATTGAAGATAAAGCGCGCGTTGGCGTCTGTCTTGACACTTGCCACATATTCGCCGCAGGTTATGACATCAGGGACAAAGATAGTTACGGTAAGACAATGCTTGAATTTGATAACATAATAGGATTTAAATATCTGCGCGGACTCCACCTCAACGATGCAAAAGCCCCGCTCGCAAGCCGTCTCGACCGCCATGAAAGCATTGGCAAAGGAACATTAGGGGCAGAGGCGTTCAGGTTATTTTTGCAGGATGATCGGTTTGACAATATACCATGCGTTTTGGAAACTCCTGACGCGGGGCTTTGGTCTGCGGAAGTAGAATTTCTTAAAAGTTTATCAAAATGAAAAAAGTATTAGCCGCAATGAGCGGGGGGGTAGACTCCTCAGTTGCCGCCGCGCTTCTCAAAGAGCAGGGGTTTGAGGTCAGCGGTGTGACCATGCGGCTATTTGGTGACAGAGAGAATTCTGCTGTGAGCGACGCGAAAATTGTCGCAGACGCTCTATCCATCCCGCATCATACCGTAGACGCGGTTGATCTGTTTGAGCGGGAAGTAATCAGCTATTTTTTGAGCGAATACAGATCCGGCCGTACCCCTAACCCTTGTGTAAAGTGTAATCACCGGTTAAAGTTTGGTTTACTTATGGAAAAGGCCGTTTCGCTTGGCTGTGATTTTTTGGCAACCGGCCACTACGCGATTATTGAGGATGGAGATCTGCGGCGCGGGGTTGATCCTCAAAAAGATCAATCATACTTTTTATATCCGATATTTGCGTCGGAAATCAACAAAATACTCTTTCCATTGGGCGGATTAACTAAAGATAATGTAAGAGAAATCGCTAAAAAACTCGATCTCCCCGTAGCTTCAAAAAAAGAGAGCCAAGACATCTGTTTTATACCGTCGGGGGATTATCTTCAATTTTTAAAATCAAGAGGCATTGGCGTTGATCATCATGTCACAGCAGGTAACATCGTTGACATAAACGGAAAAATTCTCGGCAAGCACACCGGCGTCTGCAATTTTACGGTAGGACAACGAAAAGGTTTGGGCGCGCTTGGCAAAAGGATGTATGTCAAGCAGATTATCGTTGATACAAATACCGTGGTTGCCGCGGATGAGGATCAGCTTGAGACAAGTATCATCACGGTAAAAAATCTGCTATGTTCAACTAAGGCAGAATTAAAATCGGGTGATCGTTTTCATGTTCAGATAAGATATAGAAGCAAGCCGTCGCCGGCGTCAATAATAAATTGTGACAGCGAAACGCTCACTCTTCAATTTGACGAGCCTGTAAAAGCCGCCGCCCCGGGGCAGTCGGCTGTTCTTTACGACGGTGATGTTGCGGCCGCGGGCGGGGTGATATTTCCGCATCTGTAAAGAATTCGCTTGATTTACTTATTACAGTATCGTATTTTAGATTTGTTGTAATTTAACCATAAACCGTACCGTCAAACTTGTCATGAAACGGGAGGTGCAGCAAAATGAGGTGTTTTTTCAGTACCGTGCGCTTGCGCACGCTGATGGCCGTGATAGGCGTCTGTCTGTCTTTGGGCCTTGTTACTAACCAAGCCTTTGCGCAGGGGACTTGGGGCGGCGAAGGGTTTTTGTCAGTTCCTTCTGCTTTCGCAGAAGACGCGCCTGCGGCTGAGGATGTTGCCGCACCGGCAGCGGAACCGGTTGCCGCTGAGAGCGCTCCATATTCTGAATCCGAGGAGAGTGTTGCCGTAAATGTCTCTGAAGATGAGGAGAGTGTCGCCGCAGATCTCTCTGAAGATGAAGCGGAAGAGGCGTATGAGGCGCAATCGATCCCGATGCCGACTTTCATCGCGGCTCCTGAACCTGAACCGGTAGTTGAGGTTGCAGAGGAAGAGCCTGCAATTGAGGAAGCGGAGGAAGAAGTTGCCGTTGAGGAAGCGCCTGTAAAAAAAGCAAAGGCGGAAAAGGTCAAAAAATGCAAAGCGCCTAAAGAACCTAAAGAGGTGAGCGAGGGCGGCAATGTGTTCCGCTGCGGGCTGCGTGCCGGGCTTGGCGTTAGCGCGTTTGACGGCCACAAGGCGATCTACACAGAGTCTTTTGGTTCAAGCGCCGTAAGTTTGGGACCGTTCGTCTCTGCAAGCGTTGGGTTGGTGTTTTCGGCTCCTGTAACTGAGCTTATCAGTATAGCTTGGGAGGTGCAGTATTCGCTTTACACTGCTCACGGTGAATTTTCAATCAAAAGAGATGGCCGCGACTTCGGAGAGATGCATCAGGCCGGAGTTGAACTTCACACTGTTGAAATGCCGATTCTCGCCAACTTTAATTTCGGCGATCGTTACTACGCGGAACTTGGTCCGCAGGTTGGCTGGAATTTCTACGGCAAAATTTACGCGAACAGAGAGTTGAAAAAGCCGTATCTCAACGATTTCGCGTTTGGCCCGGCCCTTGGCTTCGGGATGAAAGTAAACAGCGATTTAGCGGTTGGGGTGCGCGGGTATTACAATGTACTCGAATACGCCGAAAATTCAAACGGATACCCTTGGACGGTTCAGGGCAGTATAACGACATTTTTTAGCTGTAAAAAATAGTGAATGATGAACAAAACCATATATACTTTCCTAAAAGGAGTAAGTGCTATGAACAGAAGTAAGAAACTGCTTGCCTTGTTTACGGCGGGCGCCGCCATGCTGCTCTCTTCCTGCGGCGATAACATTGTAGAGAACTATGAGCGCTCAATAAATACAGAAGCGGCTCTGAACATTGTTGTACGCGACGGCGCGACAGGAAACATTATCAACGACGCGGATGTAACGCTTCTCACCGCTCCGACGATTAAAGGCGCCGCGTCATCTGAAAAAGGAACCGTTACTTTTGAGGGCGTGCGCGTTGGTGTGAATCATACGGTATTGATTGAAAAAGAGGACTACACAAACCGTGTGGTTGGCGGCATCCAAATATACGCCCCCGGCGGCAGCACGTACATCGCCGATGACAATACTCAAATTGTTGAGATCTATCCGCTGACCGCGGGCCTTACCGGTCATCTGTTTTTTAACGATAAAGACGGTGTAAAACAACCCGCCGAGGGCGCCAAAGTCCGCCTTAGATTTGTTGGTTTTGTCGGCGAATCTTTTGAAGAGGACAGCAGAGAGTTCATCTCTGAAGAAGTTGACAAAGACGGTCTTTATGAGTTCAAAAATCTGCCGGCCGTAGGAGACGCGATGGGAGTTTCTTATACCCTTTTTGCCATAGAAGACGGTAATTTCAAAGAGCAGTGGATCCCGCACGCAAGTCCGCTTCTGATAAGCGGATCTGTAGCGCGCGTTGACGCGTTTACATACTCGAACAGCTATCTTATCTCTCCATTCTTTTACATGGGTGATTATAACCTTACTGTAGATTCCGACGGCGAGGTTGTTTTGAATTTCAGTGATGAGATAGACGCCGCGAAAATTGCGCGTATTCCGTTCACCGCCGCGGGTCAGGCGTTTGATATTGCCTACGACGGCAGCACTGTGACTTTAACGCCGCTTAAGGAGTGGAGCGCTTCTGCCGGCAGTTTTACATTAAACTATGTATCTGATGCCTTAACATCAAAGAGCGGATATCGTTTGAACGGTTCTTTCAGCATAACAGTAAACGTGCTGAGCGTAGATTTGAGCAAGGAAAAGGTTACCGTGCTTTATCGTGACTCACTCGCGGCAAATGGTATAATTCCAGATTCAAGTTCCGAAACGGCTCTGCTTCGCTGGAATAAAGTTGCCGGTGCTGTAAGCTATGATATTTTTGTTAAATATGACGGCAAAAACGATTACGAGTTCTTAACCAATGTGGTGACCGATACGTTTAGAGTCATTAACATTAATGGCGGTTACGCCATAGCTAACAAAACAAATACCTTTGTTGTTCAGGCGAAGAACGCAAGCTCAAAAAGCTCATTAGCCGGTGCGAAAGAGCTGGCTGTGTTCGCGAGACCGACTGTAGATTTTAATAGTGGTAATATTTCAAAGATTCTTGCGGATTCAACTGTTAATGTTTTAAACTTTGCCTACAGCAGTGTTATTGTAGGAACAATCGAAATAACCAACCCTGCCGCTGCCTATTGCTATGATGCCGGCGGTATTAGTGTTGGTTGTGCCAGTGCGGCAGCTGTAGATTGCTACAATGTTGCAAGTGCCACTGTTGCCTGCCGCATCGACGATGATGTGTTCGAAGACCTGAGTTTGTTGGACAACTGGCTGCTCTATCAGCTCCGTCAGCCGGGATCTGTGGGAAATACAGAAACATACACTTTCGAGGTGCATTTCAGCGAGAGAATGAAAGCAAGTACAGGCTCCGCAGACATCGCTCATGAATTTAATTCAAACAATATAATTGGCGGGCCTGCCGGCGACGGCCGTAACAGAACGACAATCACTTATGTTTGGGGCGACGGTACTATTTTCAGTGATAAGTTTATTACTGTAAAGGTTGCGGTTACTACAGGAAACGTGATTCCTTCAGGCCGTTCTGTAGAAGAGGTGTTATCAATTAAAGGTTTGGAGAGCAGAAGCGGCAATCCTTTCTTTATTCAGTACGGCACCGCTTTGCCTCAGTACACGGCTCGTGAGCTCAACCAAATTATTAGAACAGATTTGGAATTCAGAGTCGGGTTTGATGTACCCTGATGACAATCGCTGCTAAATAAGCTGTTTAGTTACTTTAAAAAAGAGCTCTCATCGCAAGATGGGAGCTTTTTTTGGTGTTATCACGAAGAAGGCGTTTCGCTTTTGAGTGGGTTTGTTCCTGTTCTTTCCCGTCCGCACAGTAGTTTGGGATGGAGGCCGCCAGCCCCTCAAAGTCAGTTATTATCTGTAAAAGAAATCGTGGAATCAACCGGAATGTCGCCGGAGGAAATTGACAAAATGTAGCTTTGATTGTTTAGTATAGATTTCAGCAGAATTTGGCACATCATTTGAACCTCCATTATTTAATTAAGAGACAATAATCAAGGTTCAAAATGTTATTAAGTGATATTATCAAAGAATCGTCACGTTTACATGGAAAGCGCGAAGCCGTTTGGTTTAAAGGCAGATCAATTTCTTATGATGAGCTTGACAAAAAATCCGACGCTTTAGCGTGCGGACTTATTGAATGCGGTATAAAAAAAGGTGAACGGCTCGCTCTTTTATATGAAAACAGCATAGATTACGCGATCGCGTTTTTTGCGATTACAAAAGCGGGCGGAGTGATTACAGCGCTTAGCGCAGAATCATCATCCGAAAATTTATGCGAACTTATAAATCATTGCGGCGCATCGGCGCTCATCATCCAAAATCGTTACATAAATAAGTTGATTGACATTTGCGGAAAATGCGAAACGCTTAAATTTATTATCTGTGATGATCAGCCCGATTTAAAATTTCATCTTCCAATTTACATACTTAAACAATTTTGTGAAGATTATCATCCAACAGCGGCGCCAATTGTTCGTATGATTGATATTGATCTCGCGGCCATCGTATATACCTCAGGTTCAACCGGTAAACCCAAAGGCGTAATGCTGAGCCATCTCAATCTCATCTCAAACACCCGCTCTATTGTTGAGTATCTCAGTCTTACAAAAGATGATAGAATAATGGCGGTTCTCCCTTTCAGCTACATTTACGGAACAACGCTTTTATTAACGCATCTTTACTGCGGCGCAGCTGTTCTAATTGACAATGGGTTCAGTTATCCCAACAAAGTGCTTGAGAGTATGCAAACACTAAAAGCGACAGGCTTTGCCGGCGTGCCGTCAACGTATATGATTCTATTGAGTAAAAGCACTCTTGCGGATATGGAATTTCCATATTTGCGATATGTAACACAGGCGGGTGGAAGTCTGCCGGCAGAGTTACAAAAACAGGCCGCTCAAAAATTTTCACCCGCAAAATTTTTTGTCATGTACGGAGCGACGGAGCTCTCCCCAAGACTTACATACATACCGCCGGAAAAGTTAGACAAAAAATGGGGATCAATAGGTATCGCTATCCCCAATTGTGAAGCATACGTTTCAGATGCTAACGGATATCCGCTCCCGCCGTTTACCGAAGGTGAAATAGTGGGAAGAGGCTCTAATGTTATGATGGGATACTGGAAAGATCCCGGGGTCACAGCAGAGGTTATACGTAACGGTGTTTACTTTACAGGCGACAGAGGATATATGGATGAGGACGGTTTCCTTTATGTAAGCGGGCGCAAAGATGATATGTTAAAGGTCGGCGGTAAAAAGGTGAGCGCGCGTGAGATTGAAGACGCCGTCGCGTCACTCTCATGTGTACAGGAAGCCGCGGTAATAGGGATAAGTCACCCGATACTCGGACAGGCGGCAAAAGCGTTTGTCGTTCTCAAGCCGGCATTTATCCATATTGAAGATGATATAAAAATGATGCTTGACAAAAAACTTCCGCGTTACAAATTGCCCTCGCAAATATGTATCGTTTCAAATCTGCCAAAAAATTCTTCGGGGAAGATTATGCGTAAAGAGCTTGAGAAGATGTGAAGGTTTGGCACATCATTTGAGCCTCTATATAAGTAAATTTCGGACGCGCGATTGTCTCACCATTACCTGAGTAGTGCGCGCCCTCTTTGTAAAAAGGGGAAGGCTCTCCAATGAAAAAGAATACAAAAACATTATCCACAATAATTTTATTCATATTAGCATCGGTGATGCTTAATTGCAGCTGCAGTTTCGCGTCTCAATCACCCTCTGTACCCCAGCCCCGCCCTCAGAGAGGGAGTGTTGTATTCGGCGCGGTAAATAAGCCGGTGAGAGAGAATCTTGACGATATAGAGCGGTTCAGAAATATTTTTGTGCGCATTGCTCAGGAGGTTGTTCCCTGTGTTGTCTCTGTGATTCCCATAAAAGTTGACACAGTCCTTTTTTACCGTAACCCTTTCTACCGTCAATTCAATGAAGACCCCGGTCTTGATTTTTTCTTTGGCCCAAGAAGACGCGCGGAGAGCGGCAGCTCGGAAACATTGGAGCGGCGCGAGCGCAGGAGTCAGGGGCTTGGCTCCGGGGTGATAGTTTCCGCAGATGGATACATACTCACCAACTATCATGTGATAGCGGGCGCGTCAGAAATAGAAGTACGTCTTGTAAACAATCGCAACTTTAGAGCTGTAGTGTGCGGATTCGATTCGCTCAGTGATGTTGCGGTGATTAAGATCGCGGGGAAAGTTCCTGTTGATCTTCCGGTTGCCTATCTTGGCGACAGCGACTCTCTCAAACCCGGCGACTGGGTGGCCGCCGTGGGTAACCCCTTTAGCCTTACGTCAACTGTTACGGCAGGCATAGTGAGCGCGCTTGGCCGTCAGGTTGGTGATCTTACCATGTATCAGAATTTCATCCAGACAGATGCCGCTATAAATCCCGGCAACAGCGGCGGAGCGCTTGTAAATATATACGGTGAACTCATCGGCATTAATACTCTTATCTACTCTCAGACGGGGGGGTTTATAGGGATTGGATTTGCCATTCCTATAAACATGGCGCGGCAGGTTATGGAAGAGCTTATCTATAACGGAAAAGTAACGCGCGGATGGATGGGGATATCAATTCAAGATCTTACCCCTACAGCAAGAGAGGCATTGGGACTTGATTACAGCGGAGCAGGGGTTTTAGTCTCAGATGTTTTTAAGGGACAGCCTGCCGAAAAAGCGGGACTTAAGCAGGGTGATGTTATTTTGTCAATTGACGGAAAGCCAATCCTTAACTCAAACGAGCTGCGCAATGTAGTCGCCGCACTGCAGCCCGGTAAAAGCGTGCCTGTAAAAATTATCCGCAATGGTAAACAGATGACGATAAATCTTGTAGTCACAGAACGCACGGCAGAAAAGCTGCCCGAAAGTACCCCGTCAACAGAGGAGAAAAAGACTCCGTCGGGTATTCCGCAATCGGGTAAAAGAAATGATATTGAAAACAGTACCGGTATAAGAGTAACAACAATTACAACAGAGTCGCGTGCGCGTTACAATATTCCTCATAGCGTAGAGGGTGTGCTTGTTGTAAAAGTAAACCCCGATCTTTCTGACGGCCGCTCAGAACTCAGCCCCGGAGATATTATTACTTTGGCGCATACAAGCGGCGCGGCATCAGAGCCTTTTAAGAGTGAAAATGATTTCAATAGATTTGCAGAAAAAATGAAGACAGGGCAATCGGTGCTGTTTTTGGTACGCCGGGATGGGGCTACGTTTTATGTTGGATTTACGAATTGATGATGTGTGACTATTGATCTTGCGATAAATAAGGGACGATCACCATCGTCCCTTACAATATTGAAGCGGATTTTGTATGGGCGTATGGGCGGATGGGCGGATGGTGATCCGCCCATTGCTGTTTCGATATCTATTCCGCGGACGCTTCTTTCGAATCAACCGCATCAACGACCCCAACAGCTTTCTCTTTATCTTCGTGACATTCATCCTTTTTGAATTTAAAAAGAACCGCGGCCAAAGGCGGCACCGTTACCAAAAGAGACTGGTCATGGCCATGCCACGCCTTCTCCTCTGTCTGCACGCCGCCGGAATTGCCTATGCCGCTTCCGCCGTAATCTTTCGCGTCGCTGTTAAAAATTTCTTTCCAAAAACCGGCCAAAGGCACTCCGATACGGTAGTCGTTTCTCGGCTGCGGGGTGAAGTTGAGCGCTACAAGTATGCGTTCATCCTCTTTTGTCCCTTTCCTTATAAAGCCCAAAATACTCTGCTCCCAGTCGTTGCAGTCTATCCACTCAAAACCCTTGGGATCAAAATCGTAATAGTGAAGCGCACGCTCCTGTCTGTAAATGCTGTTGAGGTCTTTCACCATTTTCTGAAGACCGCTGTGGCGCTCCCATTGGGTAAGCTCCCAGTTGAGAGGGCGGTCGTGATTCCACTCTACCCACTGCGCGAACTCTCCGCCCATGAACAGGAGTTTCTTTCCGGGATGGTTGAACTGATAGCTGAGCAGAAGACGTAAATTCGCAAGCCGCTGCCAGTCGTCGCCCGGCATTTTGTTTACAAGAGAACCTTTTCCGTGCACCACTTCGTCGTGTGACAAAGGCAGTACGTAGTTTTCTGTAAACGCGTAGAGCATACTGAAAGTAAGTTCGCCGTGGTGATATTTACGGTAAACCGGGTCTTTGCTCATGTAAAGCAGAGTGTCGTGCATCCAGCCCATGTTCCACTTCATCCCAAAACCAAGACCGCCTACATAGTTAGGACGCGAAACCATCGGCCACGCGGTTGATTCCTCTGCTATAGTCTGTACATCGGGGAACTCTTTGTATATCTCTTCATTCATCCGCTTTAAAAACGAGATCGCTTCAAGATTCTCTCTGCCGCCAAACTGATTGGGAATCCACTCGCCCTCTTTGCGTGAATAGTCAAGATAAAGCATCGACGCTACAGCATCCACACGCAATCCGTCTATGTGAAACTTTTCTAACCAAAAAATCGCGCTGCTCAAAAGAAACGCCTGAACCTCATTACGCCCGTAGTTGAAGATATAGCTCTTCCAGTCGGGGTGGAATCCTTTTTTCGGGTCGGCGTGTTCGTAGAGGCAGGTTCCGTCATAATAAGCAAGCCCGTGCTCATCGCTTGGAAAATGCGAAGGCACCCAGTCAAGTATTACACCGATATCATTTTGGTGCAGATAGTCAATGAGATACATAAAATCCTGCGGTGTGCCGAAGCGGCTTGTAGGAGCAAAATATCCGGTTGTCTGATATCCCCACGATCCGCCGAAAGGGTGTTCCATAACCGGCAGAAATTCTACGTGTGTAAACCCGATATCTTTACAGTAGTCAGCCAAAAGAGGCGCTAACTCTCTATATGTAAGCCACTGATCGCCGTTTTCGCCTTTGCGCTTCCATGAAGCGATGTGTATTTCGTAAATTGACATAGGCGCATTGAGGCTATTTTTCTCCTTACGCTTTTTCATCCATCCGCCGTCATTCCATTTGTAGTCGAGATCCCACACAATTGGAGCTGTGGCGGGAGGCTGTTCCCAGTAGACGGCAAAAGGGTCGCCGCGGTTTGCGGTGTATTTTCCGGTAGTGGAATCAACGTGGAATTTGTAAATAGTCCCCTTTTCGATTCCCGGTATAAACCCTTCCCAAATTCCTGAAGCGTCCCAGCGTGCGTTGAGGGGATGGCTCTTGGTGTCCCATGAGTTAAAATCACCCACAACGGAGACCGTTTTTGCGTTAGGGGCCCAAACCGCAAAGTAGGTTCCCTTAACTTTGTCTACAATCATCAGGTGGGCGCCGAGTTTTTCAAAAAGTCTGAAATGATTTCCCTCTCTGAAAAGATAGATGTCATAGTCGGTGAGAAGCGTTACCCCATCCTGAACTTTTTCGATCTTGTTTGTTGCTGCTGGAAGCGGCTTCATTTTAGTTACCCTTTCTTTTATCTTTTACAGGCAGTGTATTTTGCGAGAGAACGGCGCTGGTTAAGCGGAAGTTGCAGCAATGCGCCAAACCGTTTAATTAACCGTTTAGATAGATAATACAATAATATAGAATAAAGCAGGGAGTTTTGCTACTTTTTTTTAATTGGGATGGGAGTTGCTCTAAAAATTCGCGGAGATCCGCAAGTTTTAGCAAAGAGCGCATCGTTTAGTTGGAGCGGCAGGGATTGTTTGATTATCCAAACCGCTAAAAGCGTTAAGTAAAAATATCGGCGCGTAGAGTTCTTCGCTGTACCATAAATGCGCAAAGTAAAGCCCTATCGGTTCAAGCGGGATTATATCGGGATTTTCTATAAATGGACGAAGATATGTTAAACCGCGTTCTACTGCCGATTGCGCTTGCGGATATGGCTTTAACGCGGTAATTACACGGGCGGTTACCGTGACGTCGTTATCGGGTGTATCCGCGCCGCCCCAGCCGCCGCTTGAGTGTTGTTTTGACATAAGGTATTCTCTTGTTTTATCTAAAAAAGCTTTATTTGGGCCGGATAGATGACCGGATAAATGTTCTAACACTACGGCGCTGCCATATACTGGAGCTTCCTTTGTGACAGAACGCTGATCACCAAACCAAAGCGCGGTAAAAGCCCCGTCCTGCCTTTGAATGTTTTTTAAGTAATTGATAATTTTCTTTTTCGCGTTTGTAACTCTTGAGCGTAATTTTGGCGACAGTTTATCCTCGTAACAGGAAAAAGCTCTGAACGCATGAGCCGACAAATCAGGACAGCTCTTGTCGAATGGCAGCCGTCCCCATCCGCGGCAAAAGGTTGGAATACCGCCGTCGCGGTTCTGTAAATCCAAAAGCCATACGATACCGTTCTCAACAGCTTTTGAAGAACTTTCACCGAGCTTGTGAAGCGCGATAAGCGCAGCGCACGTATCGTCTGCATCGGGTACGCTTCCTGAATGCGTAGTCCACCCCCAACCGCCGGGAGCGGAGCGGGTAAATGGGTGAATCTCTTTTGTCTGATGCTCTATAAGTTTGTTGCGATAAAAATTCTTTTCATCATCACTAAGATACGAAGCAAGAGCGGAGAGTGAAAGCGAGGTCGTCCACTGCCGCAGATCACGGTCTATAGGCCACGCGCCGTTATCCCGCTGAGTTTCTAAAAGAAAACGCAGTGAATTGACCGTTGCGCCATGTTCCTTTAATCCCGCTTTGCAAAGACACATCGCACAAAAACCAGTTAAAGGAGCCGCTTCAAGAAATCCACCGCTCTCTGGCTGTTTTTCTGTTAAGACTCGAAGTGATTTCTCCTTGGCAAGTGATCTTATTTTCTTAACGATACCGTTTTTGGTATGATGAAGCTGGGCGAGTCCCACACAAATGAGTGCAGGTATGGCGTAACTGACAACAGGTAAATTCATATATTTAAAAAAGTTTTCAGGGATTACAACCGCCTCAAACGGAAACTTCGGCATTTTTCGCCACGCTTCATTTTCATTCTCAAAAAATTTGGCTGCTGTTGCCATTGCCAATATGGGAACAGAGAAAGTGAGGTCTTGCCCGTACTCTTTAAGAAATCCGCGTTTGACCGACGCAAAAGAGAAATCACCAAAATAGTTGAGAAGCCAAAGCCGCAGGTCTTTTAATTCGTGTTGATATTCATCGTTGCGGTTAAGCGCGGCGTAAGCGAGAAATGATGCTGTGAGATTAGATGGAGATTCCGGTGAATCACCGTAGAGTCCGTCATCGTTACGATTAGAAATAAGCCAGTGCTTGGCGCGGTTTATCTCATTTGCGTATTTGTGCGCGTCTGCGGTTTCTAACGCGGCACAGGCTACAGCGGTTGACACCGCAGAATCGGAGAGGCGGCCTTCAAAATAACCGTCGGCACTGCGCCGTGAGAGCAGATATTCACGCAATTTTTCTATCACTCTATAATTCCCATCGCTAAAAGGCCATAGACCGTATATTCAAGATCACCAAGCGGATCATCCGGCGTCGCGGCGAAAAAACCGTTGTCACGAAAACATTCACGCAGCAAATTTTTCACAGGGATTCGCGGTGTTTTTCCGTGTTGACTAAGTGCGAAAAGCGCGGTTGCTGTTGATAACAGGTCGCCTTGAGGAGCGCTGGCAGCTGCTTTAAATGAACCATCTTCCTCTTGTAAAGAAATCAGCGCATCTGTACTATCACCGTTTTTATCTGTTGGGATCAAAAATAACGCGGCACTCGCAGCGTTTAATCCGTATTCTGAATGATTTTTAAGATTTGCATAAAGCCCGTTAGACAAACGGTACTTTTCAAAATCAGGTGAGGATGGCTTTTTCCCAAAATCCGTATAAAGCGTTGACAATAGAAACTGTGAATATGGAGAATTTTTATCTTGATGCGGAAAATCCACAGCCGGAAGAGTGTCAAGACGTCTAAATATATTTTTGTCCTTAATGTCCTTGTTGTCCTTATTATTGCCAAAGACACGTACAATGAAAAAGGTAAATTGATTTCTCAATAAATGCGGAACAGTAATCCACCCAAGTATCTTTTTTGCGCGAAGCCACGCGCAGGCGTGAATTAAATCCAAAGTGTTAAAATCAACGCGGTCAAGTTGTTCACCGCATTTTTTTCTATTAATTTTAGCGCCTGTCACTGCCGCAAGTAAAGTACCAAAAAAAGTGTAATACAAATCTTCCTGATTCGCCCGTCCATAAAAGAAACCGCCGCTGCCCTGTGCGGATTTTACGGAATCTCTCATAACAGCTTGCGCTTGCTGCGACATCCGCTTATATCCCTTTAAGCAAGTTTGATAAAATAGATTCGTGAATTTTATATTCATATATCAATAAAACCTAAAAAATGTCACAGTTCGCTCAATGTATTACCGCTATACATCATCTTTTGGTTCATAAAAATAATCAATCTGTTTACGAACCTCCCCGCCAACAATCATGCGTTTTTGGCGTTCGACAAAGGTAAAACCGTGGCCGAATTCAAGGATAAACCGTTCAAGCTCTATAAGTATCGCTTTTTCCAAATCAGCTTCGATAAAGTTTTCTTTCAAATCGAGTATGTCAAGAAGATACGGGTCTTTGAACACATTAAATGGGATGACAGAATCCTTCGATAAATTGGCATTTGCAATCTCGCGTCGTTCGTAGGCTTTGCGGGAGATTTGCCGGCGGAGTTCCTTTGCGCCATAATTTCGCGCAATTACGTCATTGGCATAATACATACGCGCATCGCCAGTTTTAAGCGGTAATAGTTCAATTATGTGCGCCCAACTCAATTTTGCCGCCAGTGGCGGCAAAATGTTTTTATCCGAAAAACGATCCGCAAACAGGGTCATTCTGTATAAATTACGCTCGGAAAAGCTATTTCCATACTTTGCAACCAATTTTGCCGCCAGCGCCGTCAAAATTCGTTTACCATACGCAGCGCGCTCACCGCCAAGCAAGACAGAGCTGATGTGCTGACCTACTTCCCAAAACATCAGCGTTACTTCACGGTTCGCGTAAGTTCCCGCGCGAGACTTGCGGTTCTCAATTATTGATGATATGCGCTTGAAAAAGGCGCTTTCGTCTATTTGAGTATTGTTTGGTGAAATTGATTTTTGGTTTTTCTTTGTCATTTTATATCTTTTCGCTTTGGCTATCCAATAAATGCTTTAACTCTTCCTTGTTTGGTAAATACAATTTGTATTTTGAAACAAACAGCTTACTGCTCATTCCATAAGTAGCATATTCCACCAAAAACTGATCTTTCTCTCTCGAAAGGATTATGCCTATGGGTGGATTATCTCCCTCTGCGTTTTCTTCTTTATCAAAATAGCCCATGTACGTATTCATCTGACTTATATCGCCGTGTTCGACCTCATTAATTTTAAGGTCAATGAGAACAAAACATCGTAATATTCGGTGATAGAACACCAAATCCACTCTATATGCTTTATTGTTAATTGTAACACGATACTGTCGGCCAACAAAGGTAAAGCCTTTGCCTAGCTCTAAAAGAAACGTCTCAAGATTATCAATTAAACGGCTTTCAAGTTCATTTTCTGAAACAATATAGGGTTCGGGAATTTTGAGAAATTCAAAAACGTAAATGTCTTTTACTAAATCTTCGGGAGTTTCAATTATCTGACCTTTTTGAGACAGGGCCAATACTTTATCCTTGTCTTTAGAAGCGGCAAGCCGTAAAAATAAACCTGTTTCTTTTTGCCGTCTTAGCTCCTTAATGCCCCAATTTTCCAAGAGATTTTGCTGATAATAAAAAGATCGTTCCAACTCGTCCTCAATTTTTACTAATTCACAATAATGTGACCACGACAATTTGTGAGAAAGTGTCTCACAAATTGGAAAAAATAGGTAAAAACGCCTCATATAGTTCAAATTTGACCTGCTAAAGCCCCTGCCGTGCCGCAATGACAGGTCTTTAGATAGATTTTCCAAAAGACTTGTGCCGTACTTTGCTCTGGGATTTCCGCCCTGTTCAAATTCAACTATGTATCTGCCTATATCCCAATTTGTGCTAACAATAGATTCGTTGACTGCGCGAATTGCTTGCGCTTGTCCATGAACATAGCGTTTCGATATTTTTTCGAGAAGATTTTGATAATGTTTTTGAACAGATTTTTCAATATTATGCTTCATGTTTAGTTCCTGTTTGATATACGCTTGAAAAGGGTGTTTTCGTCTATTTGAGTATTGGTTGTTGGAATTGATTTTTGTTTTTTATTTGCCATTTTTGCCTTGTTGGTTTTAGTGGGTTAGGGGAATATTTGTAAATCCGTCCCCGATTTTATTGCTTTGTCCATGTATCTCTCCGTGTTTATTTTGATAAAACAGACTCGTCTATTATTTCCAAGTTGTCAGATTTTGCAATCTTTTTGTTTAGCTTTTTATTATTTGGAAAGAAATAAATGCTTGTACTTAAATATAAAATATTGCCGGAAGGTGTACAATGGGGTGAAAGGACTTAAAGGACAGGAAATTTGAGCAGAGACATATCATATCACCTAATTAATAGTATGATGTGATATGTCTCTAAGTGCAGTGGAGGAAATCTTAATCTTTAACACAGCGCACAGAAAACGGGTATACCTTTAATTCATTTCTCCGTTGCACACCTATAGAGCTGCTCATGATCCTGGACCACGCATGACTTGTACCGTCTTCCGTTGCGCTCCACCAATAGCCGCCCTCGCCAATATAACTGCTGCCAACACCACCGGGTAAAGCCGTAAAATCGAATTCATCTGTACCG
This sequence comes from Chitinispirillia bacterium, assembly GCA_009784115.1. Taxonomy (GTDB): domain Bacteria; phylum Fibrobacterota; class Chitinivibrionia; order Chitinivibrionales; family Chitinispirillaceae; genus WRCH01. Next base: position 2,592 of record WRCH01000010.1, on the reverse strand, counting down.
TTACCATTGTCGAGCCACCCTTCTCGGGATTTAAGTTTGGTACCCGCATTGACACCAACAAAATTCGTCAATATCGTCCACTCTGCGTCATTGGGAACATGCCAGCCAACAGGACAAATTCCTTGATGATTTGTACTACTTCCTTGAGAACCGGTGCCCATAAACTCTATCCAAGTATAGAGTCTGCCGTATTTAGCACAATTATCAGGGTTATTACCGTTACAAACACCAATATCATCACTGGAGCCAGCATAATTCAAATTTTCCGCCATCCAAGTTTGTGTACCTATTGTCACAGTACGATATTCCTTATTGTCTCTTGGATCAATCAAACTGCTGGTTTTTTCAAAATTGGCAACCAGCGTTTGATTGCTGTTCATTGTGATCGTGACAGTACGATTTTTAGATTCTGACGCTCCTGTCCACCCGACAAACATATAGCCGCCATTTGGCGTTGCCGTTACAGTAGCCGTCGCTCCAACGTTATAATTTATAATTCCTGCCGGTGATACTGTTCCGCCCTCCGCCGGATTAGCGCTGATATTAAGACTGAACGTAGTAACACCGCTCCCGCCGCAACTATTGACCACCGTACCCACTCCCGGAGTACACTGACTTGATGGCACCTGATTACATACGCCATTCCCGAAATCGCAGAACACCAATGGGTCGCTGATGCCGCCACAACTGTTGACTACCGTTCCTCCACTCTGAGTGCATAGGCTTAGCTTTACCTGATTGCATACACCGTTCCCTAAATCGCAGAATACTACCGGGTCGCCGCCGGTAGAATTATTGCTGCTATCATCACATCCAACCAAAAACAACATAAAAGAAGCTGCCGCCAATACAATTAAAAATATGCGTGTTTTATTGTAAACCGTTGCGCTCATACTGTCTCTCCTCAAAAATAATCGCGTAAAAACCTATTATCGTATAATTATAAAATACTTTTTGGCGGTTAGAGGTACTGTTATTTTTTTAAAAATTACTCATGTACATCTTTCAATACTTTTCCAATGAGACGGTAAAGATAAATTTTAACTGCCGGTTCATCAATTTTTTCTAATACGATATAAGTTTTCTCCCGATACGTTTTGTAAAGAACGGCAATTTCATCGCGTGCCGTATCACGCGAAATGTTTTTTTCACTCATGAGACAATCAACAGCAGACGCCGGATTTTCAGAAGTATCATCCAAATCATCTTTGAGCTGATACGAAATTCCAAACAGATCGGCGAATTCGTAAAAAATATCCCCGTAAACATCTAATTTACCCGCGGCAATAGTCCCCATGAGAAGAGCGGCGCGAAATGCCGGAGCTGTTTTAAGACGGTACGTCTCAATTCGTTGATCAAGCGTAAATTCTTTATTGTACAGCTCAAATTCATGAGCCTGTCCTATAGAAAGTTCACAATGAGCTTGCGCCGCTTGAGTCAAAAGTTCAGTTTTTATATCATCGGGAACAAGCGGATGAGCAAGCAGGCGATACCCTTCGCCAATCAAAAAATCCCCGGTATTTATAGCCGCCGCTATTCCTATACGGTAATAGAGCGTTGGCTCGCCGTAACGAATCGTATCGTTATCCTCAATGTCATCATGGATAAGCGACGCTTTATGAAAACACTCTACTGCCAAGGCTATGGGATTTAAAAAATCAGGAAAATCAGCTTCATTTGTTATCGCGCAAAAAATACCGTAAACAATCATTGGACGGTAATGTTTGCCATGAGCGCACAGAGCGTGATAAACTTCACGGGGCAGCTCCTGTATATCGAGTGGAAAGCTGTGAAGATATTTTTTAACTTCATCAACAGTGAAAAGTATTTCTATTTGTTCGCTGATTTTGCTGTATGGAACATCAGAGAATGGGACAGTACAGTTAAGCGCAATCGCGTCATTCAAAAGTTCTCTGTCAAAAGCAGTGTCTTTACAGCCGTCTTTAACAAGAGGGATAGCGATGCTTGGAATAGCAAATCGCAGCATATCAGGAAACGCTTTTCGCAGAGATTCCATACAAGACACGCCGATAACCGCCTGAATCTCTCCGCTCTCGACCCACTCCGCAACCCGTGAGCTTGATTCAGCGACTAATACAGACATTCCATTTTCTTCTGCTATATTGGAAAGATTGAGAATTGTACACGAACCGCACTCATTACAGATAAGACCGAGATCGTCTCGCGGCGCTTTACATTTAGATTGATTGCGGAGACAAAAGGGAAGCAATAATAATCGCTGATCATTAGGAATGCCCGTAAAGTATTGTTCCCAAAGAGCATTGTTTAACATAACAATCGTAAAATTATGAAACCCTGTCCCGCAAAGCCCTAACTTCTCAATACAGCGGTCAGCGAAGACTCGCAAACGTCCAAGCGTTTGCGGCGCGATAAGTTTTTCTTCCTTAACAAATGAACGTGCGGCGGCTAAAATCTTCTCGCGGATTACGCTATCGTCAGGAACACCGTTTTGCGCTTTGTCATCCCTCATCCGTAAGCCCCGAATCCGAAAAAGTAATATTTTTTCCCGAAACGATACGCTAACGATTTTTCAGGTATCTCTTTACCTTTAAGATCATGGCAGACAAGCGG
>WRCH01000009.1 GCA_009784115.1 Chitinispirillia bacterium | reverse complement strand
ATCCGTATCAGAAAGGCAAAGGAGCGCGAATCAAAGAAACAGGTATGGGATACAAACTTTGAAAATTATCCGATTTTTGATCCATTTATATAAAAATTGGTGCAGACCGTCTAAAAACAGGGTGGATTGGGGAGATGGAACTTTACCATCCCAAAAAACTCCTTATCATCTTGCAATTGAGGTTGCACAATGATGTTAATTTTGTGATAATAGACGAATATGACCATTTTGCTAATAACCTTATAGCAATGGGCAAAAACTACAAGACCGAAGTAAAGGCGGGCGGGATAGTTCGTTCATTTTATGAAAATTTTAAGATTTTGATTTTTTAATCACCGCTGACGAATTAACTTGTCAATAATATCATTCGTACCAACCCCCTCCACGTCGCCGTGAAAAGAGCGTACTAACCGGTGGCGCAAAACAGGATATGCTGCGCGGTGGATGTCCTTAACATCAGGAGTGGGCCTGCCGTCAAGAAGAGCGAATGCGCGGGCCGCAAGTACTAAAAATTGTGATGCGCGCGGACCTGCCCCCCACGTTAAATACTTGCGGACATCATCGCTGCACTCTTTTTCCGCGGGTCTTGTAGCGCGTACAAGAGATACCGCCGCTTCAACAACCGAATTGGCCGCTGGCACACGCTTTACAAGCTCTCTGAATGTTGAAATTTGTTCTTTTGTAACAACCGGTTTTAACTCTACATTTTGGTAATCGGCATTATTGCGGGCTATGAGAAGCTCTGAATTCATGTCGGGGTATCCGATTTCTATAGAGAACATAAACCGGTCTTGCTGAGCTTCGGGCAAAGGATAGGTTCCCTCCTGCTCGACGGGGTTTTGAGTGGCCAGAACCCAAAACGGTTTAGGCAGAGAATGAGTGACCCCAGATGAAGTAATCTCCTGCTCCTGCATCGCCTGAAGCAGAGCAGACTGCGTTTTGGGAGGCGTGCGGTTTATCTCATCCGCCAAGACGATATTGGCGAAGATCGGCCCTTTAATAAACTTAAACTCCCGCCGTCCGCTCGCTCTGTCCTCCATTAAAATTTCTGACCCCGTTATATCGGAGGGCATAAGATCAGGCGTAAACTGAATACGGTTAAACTCAAGATCAAGACAGCGGCTAAGACTTTGCACAAGCATAGTTTTAGCAAGCCCGGGAACTCCAGTGAGAAGGCAATGGCCCCCTGCCAAAAAGCAAGCAAGAAGGTCGTCTATCACTTCAATTTGTCCAACTATTCTTTTAGCAATTTCTGCCTTGATAGCTGCGACTGTCTTGCATAGTTCATGTGCCGTTTGTACATCGTAATCGGTATTCATAAATAAATTCCCCTCTTACCCCTCTTCACTTTTCACTCCCACCGGTTTCTGAGTGATATCTTTGAATTTGATATTAAAACTAAATAAAAATAAAAGTCCCGCCGCGGTAACGGTAACAAATGGCAGAGCGTGATAGATAACAGCCATTGCCATCGCTTTGGTTGGGTCTATGCCCGTAAGCGTAAGCCCCGTTTTTAAAGCCGCGTGAAGCGTGCCTACGTATCCCGGCGTAAGCGGAATCGCGGCGCCGAAAGAGGCGAACGCCTGTCCGAACATGCTCTCTATAATTCCAAACGTACCCCACTGCGAAGCGAGAACAATAAGCATTAAGCTGTAGCAAAACGCGACTGCGTAGGAGAGAAAGGCTATTTGTATAATTTTACGTTTAGAAAACGCCCAGTTGAGATTTGATTCAAGCTGCGCCCCTATATTTTGCCCTTTGCCGCTGATTTTTGAAGGCAAAAATTTCCCTGTTTTTCCAACAGTTTTTCTAAACCATTGCGGTTTCAAAACGTAAAAAATCAGAAGTCCTACGGTTAACGCAACTATAACTGCCGCACCAACCGCAAAAAGCATTGCCGCGGGGTGAACGTCGTTTTGCAGTCTTGAAGCAAGAGCAGGCGAGAGAAAAATCGGAACAAAAAAGAACGAGGCATAAACTATCGCGTCAAGTATCCGCTCCACAACTAACGACCCTATGCTTGTTGCTACAGGAAAACCGTTTCGTTTCCAAAGTAAAACAACGCGCGCCGCTTCGCCAAGGCGGGCCGGTAATATATTATTTATCATAAACGCAATGGTTACAATACGGAACAGTCCCTTTTTATGAGCGCCGTCTTCGCATTTCGGGAGCATAATATGCCACCTGAGACCGCGCAGCCACATAACAAAAATTGATAAAACCGCGCAGAGCGCAAGCGCGGAGATGCTTGTATTGGAAAGCTCCCGCATAAGAGAGGAGAGTATAGCCTCTTCTCCCTCGCCGGATTTACCAAAAAATATATAAAGACCGGCAACTGCTAAAACAAGACCGGCTAGTAACTGCAATATTTTCATCTGTTTCACCAATAAAACTATTTTTGCATCCTGTTAAAAACAAGCCCCGAATAAAGTTTAGGAAAAAAGTTGGTGGATTTTTGAGGCATCCGCTCTCCGCCCTTTACCGTTTCGTTAACTACAGATATTGACATCGGCCTAATAAAAAAGCCGCCGTAAAAATCGCCCGCGTGTTTTGTGAGCTGTACGGCGCCTGAACTTACATCGTTGACATAGTTTACAATGTCGTGAAGTACATGCCCGTCTAAGGGAAGCTGTAAAATACCGTTTATGATTATGGCGTTTATTTTGGATACGTCCAAGTGCTTCCAGTTATCGGATTGCTGCGGCATGGTGTTTTTCAAAAAGTTTTCCCCGCCTGCGTTAAGGCGTAAGCCGGTCAGATCACCATTAACACTGTCCCAAAATACAATTTCTATTTCAGGTTTTTCAGCAAGAGCGGCGCTTATCGTATCCGCGGATACAACTCCTAACGGTTCGAGATCAAAATAGTTGGAAAGCTCGCTTTTCATATCTGTCACCGATTTGCCCATATCGCTCTTTCGTACCAAGCGGTGAAACGGACGGATCACAAGACCCGGGTCCGCCATAGAGACAAGCGTCATCATCACATGTGAGAAGTCTTCGCTTTTTTGATCTCTGTAGAATCTAAGCGCCGTTTCATATCTGTGATGACCGTCTGCGATAAGGATATTTCGTGTCTTCATCAAAAATGTTGTTTCTGAGATAAAAGTATCATCCGTACAGCGGTACAGGGTATGGATGACGTTGTTCTCATCTGTAAATGTTCCGGCAAGAGCGGCGCTCTCCATGATCTTGCGGATCATTGTATAGAATTTGCCGTCATCATCTGTGGCAAGACCAAAAATCTGCCCGGTGTTAGACTTTGTAGTCTCCATGAGCTCGTAGCGATCCTGCTTGGGGCCTGAGAGAGTGTACTCGTGAGGAAACACGATCTGATCTTCAAAAGCAACTAACTTAACAAGTACGCATATACCCGTACGTTCATGCGAGACAGTTTTGCCGTTTTGTTCTGTTGTAAATTGCTGTCTGTAAATATAAACAGAATCGCTGTCATCCTGAACGATAATTCCCTTATCAATCCACTCCTTAAAAAAAACTGCCGCTCTTAAGTGGCGGTCTTTATTCGCGCTGTCTGATGCAGCGCGTCTGTTCTGGGTGATTCTCACGACATTGAGTTCATCTTTAGCGTAAAGCGTTTCAACCATCGCGTCATCAATCATGTCGTAAGGCGGAGCGCAGTGCCTGCCAAGTTCTTCCGGTTTGTTAATTGCAAATCTAAATCCCTTAAACGCCTTTACATCTGCCATTTTTAGTCACGCTCCTGTTTATGAAAAAAGATCCGTTTGTATTGCATTGCACCAATGATCTCCGTTACGAAAAGAGATCTGTTTGTATCACACATTTACTGCAAAAGCTTTTGCGGTGAATCGGGCTCAAGCCATTGTCTTTAATCGCCGCCATGTGCTTTTTTGTTCCGTAACCCTTGTTATCTTTAAAATCATACATTGGATACTCTCCATGCAGTTCATCCATAATACGGTCGCGGGTAACCTTTGCTATTATTGATGCCGCGGCAATGTTTGCGCTCACGCCGTCTCCGCTTACTACCGTCCGCTGTAACTTCTTATCTATCCCGGCGATGAATTGATTTCCATCAACCAGCATAATATCGTAAAGCCTTTCAAGTTTCTCAAGCGCCGATCTCATCGCGAGAAAAGTTGCTTGCAGAATATTTATCTTATCAATCTCTTCATGACTTACTATTCCCACCCCGTAAACGCATCCGCTTGCCATTATTTTTTCGTACAGTTCATTCCGGCGTTTTTCGTTTAACTTTTTAGAATCGTTTATCCCCTCTATAGGCGACCTCAAATCAAGAATCACAGCTGCCGCTACTACAGGCCCGGCTAAGGGGCCTCGTCCGACCTCGTCAACTCCGGCGATTCTGATACTGTTATTTTCAGAAGCGGTGATATCATATTCGTATAAACTTTTAGTTTTTTCCAATTCCTGTTTTTCCATTTATCCCGCATCCCGAAAGGGTGCAACGCTTGGTAACCCCGGGTTTTAACCCGGGGAGGAGGAGGCGACACCGCCGGCAGACACAGACACCCTCCGCCCATCAACACAAATCCGCCCCAAAGCAATATCCTCCAACGCCCGCCAATACGTATCATGCTCCGCTTCAAGCACGCGGGAAGCAAGCGCTTCCGCGTCGTCATCATCAAGAACATCCACCGCTTTTTGCATTATGACAGGACCGTGATCATACTCCTCATCAACAAAATGCACTGTAACGCCTGAAATTTTCGCACCGTATTCAAGTACCGCTTTATGAACATTCATTCCATACATCCCTTTACCCCCAAAAGCCGGGAGAAGACCGGGATGGATATTTATAATTTTATTACGGTACTCTTTTACAATGCGTGAAGGGAGCATTTTCATGTAACCGGCCAATACTATGAATTCAGTTTGCGCTTCTGTCAATGCGGCTATCATCGCCTGCGCATACTCCTCTTCACTGTGAAAATGAGAAGGCGCAATATGCAGGGATGGAATATTATTTGAGCGGGCGCGATCGAAAGCCGCGGCTTTACTGTTGTTGCCTATCATCAAGACAAACTCAACACTCAAATCACCTTTTGCCTTGCGGTCAAGCAGAGCCTGAAAATTACTTCCGCCGCCGGATGCGAACACGGCACATCGCATAGACATCGTTTATATTCCTTCTACTTCTGAAACAGGGACTTTTTCCTCTATCCGCGGACGCTCAAGGTTTTTCACGTCACCGTTTCGTGCAAGTTGATATTTGATACCTGCCCACGTAATTGTATTTGTTAACCATGTCTTTAGATAAGCTATGGCATGGGTCATGCGCATAAAAGGCTGTAACAATAGAAACCGTCCAAAAAACGGCATCTTTCCCAAAAACGGGTAGAGCAGCGCTACAATAGTATGTCCGGCGATAAAAAACAGCGAAACCCCGCCCCCAAGAGTCCAAAACAAATGAATGTCTTTCATAAGAAGCGCGGCTATTGCGGCTATTGGCAAAAGACAAAGAAGTATACTCGCAGTGAGCACTAACAAAAGCGTAAAAAGCCACAACCCTTTTTGATACGCTTTTAAATACATAATCTGTCTTTCAAACCACGACGTCGCGCCGGATACCGTTTCTATCAGATCATCTGTAACTGTCACGCATGAGGGTACGACCATCGCCTTGCGCTTGGCTTTGAAAACCACTGCCGATAAGCTCATATCGTCAACCGCGGCGCCCGCCCACTTTTTAGCTACGCTTAGGTCTTCAAAATCTTTGCGGCGTATAGCCATTGAGCCGCCCCAAAGACCTACGCCTCCAAAATAGCAGGCTGCGCAAAAACAGGTGTAGATGAAAATATTAATGTAAGTATGGCAAATTTCTCCAAGCGATCCTGCGGTAGATATAAGCCATCTAAAGCCGGTGGTCACAGTTATTTTGCTGTTTTGCAGGGGGAGGACAATTTCACGCAGCCACTCTTTTGCCGGCTTTATATCGGAATCTGCAAATACAAATATCTCCGAAGAGCCGGATACTTCTTGCAGAGCGGCAAGAAGATTATAATTTTTCTGAGCGCATTTTGACGCGAGCCCCGCAACCGTAAATTTCGCGCGTTTGTCCTCGGAGAGTATTTTGCGAATTTCAGGCACAGCGGAATCGCTTCCGCTTTCTGTGACGTAGATTACTTCGTAGTTTGAATAATCGAGCTGCAGAAATCCGCGCAGGTTGTTCCCGAAATTTTTTGGAATACCTTTACAAGGTACAATAATACTGCACATGGGAGCGTAGGAGGCGTCAAACTTTACCCGGATACCGCGATAGATAACTTTTTGATAAATGATAGTGAACAGTGTAGCCGCGAAATCACCTATAACAACAAAGGCGCCGGCAAAAAAGAGAATTGTAATTGCGAGATTTGATCCTATTGTACTCTCCAGCACTCAAACTCCTCTTTTAAAAAAAATTTAAAAACCCTTACAAAACACATTTTGAGGGAGACACTGTTTTTTACTGAGAATTAGATTACTCCCGCAATAAAAATACGTCATTTCCATTAGAAGTAGGTAAAAAAGCGTATTTAAAACAACGCCTCGGCCGGATTCTCCATAATACCCCGCAAATCCGCGGCAAACGCAGCGGCCATAGCCCCGTCAATCACACGATGATCGCTTGACAAAGTAAGCATCATCCTTGATTGCACAACAATTTTTTCATCCTCATCAGCAACCGGTTCCTTGAAGATTTCACCTACTGCAAGTATGGCAGACGCAGGCGGGTTTATGATAGCCGTAAAGGAACGTACTCCCCATGCGCCAAGATTACTTATTGTAAATGTGGCTCCGGTGTATTCTTCGGGCGTTAGCCTGCCTGATTTCGCTTTGTCAATCAAAATTTTCAATTCATCATCAATTTGTAAAATACCTTTTGCTTCGCAGTTTTTAACAATAGGGGTGATAAGTCCGTCAGATAACGCGACGGCAAGCCCTATATCAATATTTGAAAACTGTTTTATACTGTCATCCTGCCATGAGGCGTTTATTTGCGGATTACGCCGGAGAGCAACTGTAACGAATTTTATTAAAAATGCGTTCATTGAGATTTTTTTACCGCGCTTTTTGTTAAGTGAATTTCGGGTATGGATAATAGAGTCCATACGTACCGGTATTGACAAATAGAAATGAGGAATATTTGCTGCGGATTGCGACATACGCCGGGCTGTCACCCTGCGTTTTTCACTTAGTTTTTCAGCAGTGAATGTTACTGCGCCGGTTTCTGTAGTTTTTTTATTGTTGATCGCCGCCGCGTTCTGTTCCACATCCTCTTTAACAATCCTGCCGCCCGGACCGCTTCCCTCAACAGAGTGTAAATCCACGCCAAGTTTTCGCGCGGTCTCTCTTGCTAAGGGAGATGCTTTAACGCCGCCGGGCAGATTTTCACTGTGTATGGATGATTGCGCTGTCTTTTTTTCTGTTGATAAATCTAACAAACCGGAGAATTCCTCTCCATCCTCCCCAATAACGGCAATAGGATCACCTACTTTAACGCGCGTTTTGTCGGGAACCAAAATCTTTAAAATAGTGCCGTCAATCTGTGATTCGTAATCCATAGCCGCTTTATCTGTCTCAACCTCACAGAGCAGATCACCCGTTGATACTTTATCACCAACTTTTTTATTCCACTTTGTAATAACACCCGCCTCCATTGTAGGCGAAAGCGCGATCATCAATATTTTTTCAGCCATTTTTAATACTCCTCACAGCCTCAACAATTTTTGTCACAGACGGCTGCGCCGCAAGTTCGAGATTGTGATTATAGGGCATCGGAACATCCTCACCTGACACAAGCTGCACAGGAGCGTCAAGATAATCAAAACACGCGCTTGATACTAAAAACCCAACGTGGCTTCCAACGCTCGCGTAAGGCCACGCCTCATCCACAACAACACATCTGTTAGTTTTTTTCACCGAGTTATAAATTGCCTCTTCGTCAAGAGGACGCAAACTGCGCAGATCAACAACCTCTGCCTCTATTCCTATTTGTACAAGCGCATCAGCCGCTTCAAGAGCCATTTTCACAGGTTTTGAAAAGGTGATTATGGTTACATCTTTCCCGCTTCGTTTTATATCGGCCGACCCGAATGGAATAACATACTCCTTTTGCGGCACCTCTCCTTTCCATCCATACATAAGTTCGCTCTCCAAGAACACAACCGGATTATCATCGCGAATAGCTGTTTTAAGCATCCCCTTGGCATCGTAAGGAGTTGAGGGAGCCATGACCTTGAGTCCCGGACAGTGGCAGTAAATTGATTGAAGCGCCTGAGAGTGCTGAGCCGCCAAAAACTCTGCCGGCCCGTTAGGGCCGCGAAAGACTATGGGAATATTAAATTGTCCGCCGGACATATAACGCATCTTCGCCGCGTTATTATAAACCTGATCAAGCGCTTGCAGAGAAAAATTAAAAGTCATCCACTCAACTATGGGTCTCATCCCCGCCATCGCCGCCCCAATACCAATTCCGGTGAACCCCTCCTCAGATATCGGTGTGTCAATCACCCTCGCTGATCCGTATTTTTCAAAAAGCCCCTGGCTTACCTTATAAGCCCCATGATACTCCGCAACCTCTTCCCCCATAATTATGACAGAAGAGTCACGCTCCATCTCTTCGTCAATCGCCTGCCGCAATGCTTCTCTAAAAGTTATTGTTGACATTTTGGATTATGATCCTTGCTTGTTGTCAAACGTTATCTCTCCCCCATAGCCAGAGGTTAAAACCCACCGCGATATCCCGCAAGATCTCACGCCAGCACATCCTCATATAAGCTTTTAACAGGCGGCTCTCTGCTCTCTTCGGCAAATTTAATCGCTGTCTCTACCTCTTTTTTAACCTCTGAATCCATCTTTTTAAATTGCTCTTCGTCAACAAATCCGCTTTTCTCCATTGTAAAGCGCAGAAGCGTAATGGGATCCTGCTCTTTATAGTGATCAAGCTCTTCGCGGCTGCGGTAACGCCCCGGATCACTCATCGAGTGTCCTTTGTAACGGTAAGTTTGCAGTTCTAAAAACGCGGGGGCATTCTTGGCGCGCATCTTTTCGGTGATCTCCAAAGTGGTGTTATAGACCTCTGCAGCATCCATACCGTTTGCGCTTTTACTCTCTATTCCGTATCCGCCCCCTACAGCCTTAAAATCCGTAACACTGCTTACGCGGCGAAAATCCGTTCCCATCCCGTATCTATTATTTTCACATATGTAAAGTACAGGAAGATTCCATATCGCGGCCATATTCAGAGTCTCATGAAAAGACCCTTGGTGAATCGCGCCGTCTCCAAAAAAACAGATCACCACTCCGCCGCTTTTATTATACTTCACAGCCATTGCAACTCCGCCGGCAAGGGGGATGTGAGCGCCCACAATTCCGTTGCCTCCCAAAAAATGACGCTTTTTATCAAAAAAGTGCATAGAGCCGCCCTTGCCTTTAGAGCATCCGCTCTCCTTACCGTAAAGCTCTGCCATAAGAGGGCCGCTCTCCATTCCGCACGCTATTGCGGTTCCGTGATCTCTATAGGCGGTAAGCACATAATCACGCTTCAAATCAAGCGCTTCTATAACGCCGACAGCGGCCGCCTCCTGCCCTATGTAAAGATGGCAGAACCCACCTATCTTCTGCAAACCGTACATGCGCGCCGCTGCCTCTTCGAAGCGGCGGATAAGGAGCATTTTTTTAAGCAGTCTGAGTTGCAGTGATTTTGATTGATCACGTTGCATTGCGGAATTATTATTTGCTTTGGAATCTGCGCGCTGTTCATTGCTCATTGTTACCTGCCTGTATTATCCTAAAAAAACCGTAAGACGGTTATTGTTCATTGGTACATAGTAAGTTGCTTCCTTAAGTACAAATTCCAAAACAACAAGATCACCCTCCGGCTTTGTGGTTCTCCAAAAAGCGTGAAGCCGCTCACCCAAACACTCCAAAACTTCGGATTTGATTGTTGGATTGTCAAGAACATTAATGATGCCGCGCAGGTTTACAATCTTTGTTAACCCCGGAGTTTGCAGCATCATCTCCGCGTTGGGATTATTAAGAAACTGATCAACTTTGGGATAAGTCGCCACACTCACTGTGTAAATCGCCCCTTCATGATTTCCCAAAAATCCCGGCACCACCCAGCGGATATGCGGGTGCCCGTCTTTGTCTGTAGAGGCGAGAACCGCCGCGTGTGATTCATCAACTAAATGACGCGTCATCGTCAGAAAATCTTGTTTATTCATTTTTACAGCTCCTCTTTAACATTTTATATTATTTATTTGTGCAAATAATATGCCGTGATTGCTGGATTATTGGTTGCTTCAATGTATTATATTTATGTATGTATGATCGTTATCGAAAAGGAGAAAACCATGTCATTACCGCAAAGAAAAGATGAACTTTACACTTATGCTGATTACTGTACATGGGAAGATGGCAAGCGCTGGGAGCTTATCAATGGAGTAGCGTTTGAAATGCAGTCGGCGCCGTCGCCGCTTCATCAGGGGATACTTACGGAACTTATATTGCAACTCGGTACGTTTCTAAAAGGTAAACCCTGCAGACTTTTTCCCGCTCCCTTTGATGTTCGCCTGAATGCTGACGACGGAGATGATACTGTTGTTCAGCCTGATTTAGCGGTAATATGTGATAATTCAAAAATAGATGAAAAAGGAGGCATAGGTGCACCCGATTTCATCATTGAAATTATCTCCCCCTCCACTACGCGCCACGACCGCTGGACAAAATATAATCTTTACAAAACGGCAGGGGTACGGGAGTATTGGATAGTTGATCCGGCTTCAAGGACAATAACTGTTAATATACTTGACAACGGCGATTATATCGGAAAAACATATGGTGATACAGATACCGTACAGGTTAGTGTATTGCCCGATTGTCAAATCACTGCGGCGGATGTTTTCTTGGCTGAATGATGATTACAAAAACCTCTCCCACCCGCTTAACTCTCGCCCTTGATATCGTCCGCCGTCTTGAAGACGGACCGATGCAAGGGTATCATGAATTGGGGATTATCAAGCATCAGGTAGCTTTGGCCGATACGCTCCACGCGGAGCCTTACCGCCATGACTTGATAGAGTGCGATAACCCTCTTGTTCCTCTTGACAATAGCAATATATGTCTCAAGGCATGTGAACTTGTCAGAAAGCAATTTGATATTGATCAGCCGCTTAAAATTATTATTGAAAAAAAGATCCCTGTAATGGGAGGTATGGCCGGCGGGTCGGCAAACGCTGCTGCTATGCTTACCATCCTCGATGAGCTTTGGGAACTCAATTTTACACACGAGCAATTTTGCGCTCTTGGCCGGCAGCTTGGAATGGATGTGCCGTTTTTCTTCACCGGAAAAACCGCGTTTGACAGCGAGACTACCGGTGTGCTTGAATCTATAAACACAAATTTAAAAATATGTTTTGTATTGGTACTCCCCGATTTTGGAGTGAGTACAAAAGATGCGTACGCTTCTCTTGACTACAGCGGTGTTGGAAAAAGTATTTTAATAACAGATCATCTCAAAAGCGCTCTTGAACAGGGCAGTTTTGAAGGTACGGCGCACTTTGTGCATAATGATTTTGAGATATCCGTATTTAAGCGGTTTCCAAAGTTAGAAGAGATTCGCGCGGATTTGCTTAAAGCGGGTTGTCTTGCGGCGGGGATGAGCGGTTCGGGGTCAACAATGTACGGTATTGCGTTAGATTCTGATCATGCTAAAAAGGTTGCAAGTTCTCTTGATTATCGTACGTTAATAACAGAAACGTTATTATCGTCATAAATTGACACTGTACCGCTAAGCAGCAGAGCCGGCCCTGCGTGCGGTGCGGTGTCAATTTATGACGTGGTTCAGTATATAATTTATCAGTATCATAAAATATAAGATAGGATTCAGAAAAATGTCAGAAGAGAAAATGGACAGACTGCGTGTAAATCGAACAACAGATTTCAAATGGGAATCCCGCGAGGAGCTCTACGATTATTTTGAAGAAAAATACAGTTTAAGCAGAGAGCAGATAGATGAAGAGATTGAGCGCTGCCGCGAAAGGTTCGCCCTTAGAAAAGGTGAGGCGATCCGTACCACTGAGCTTTGGCAAAAAGTAGGCAACACGCTCGAAGATAAACTTGCGATGTAATTTTTGTTTTTTAAACAAGTCACGACATCTTGAGCGATTTCATCTCTTTATTAGAAAGTCTCACCCCGCCCGCTTTTACACCTTTGACAAGATAGTTTTTAACAGAAAAACTATCTTCAAGTTTCTTTAGGCGCGGCTGAGGTTTGTAATCTATTGTTACCACCGCCTCTGAGTCTGTGGTGAGACGCAGTAAAGTACAGTCATCAGGCACAATGGTATAGCCTTTATTCAGGATAAACTGCTCAATCTTGAACCGCTTTATATAGGGGAATTTTGTTTTATCGTCTCTGTAAATTACGTTGAATATGAGATCTTTATCCACAAACCCGCAGTAAAGCATCCCTTTGTCAACGAATAACTTCTCAGGCACATCTATTACAGAGTAAGCTCCGCCTTTTCTTATGACAAGAACCCTATCGTATTGAGAGACATCAAAAAGCACATTGCCGTTTACCTCATGCCCGAGATAACCGGTATCTTTATCATAACGTAATTTTAGATTACGCTGCGCGGCTTCTCTCACGTCAACCTTTTTAAATGAGATAAGCTCTGTACGCCGCGGGTGTAAATTACGGTATTTTTCGATGATTTTTTCCAAAAACTCTATTGTATATTCGACAATTGCGCCAAGAGCCTGCTTTATCTCCTTGAGCCTGTCGTTAATCTCCTTCATCTCTTTTTTCGCGCGGTTGATGTCGTAAAGGGAGATGCGTCTGATAGGAATTTTTAACAGTGTGTCAATGTCATCTTTGACAACTTCTCTTTTAATCAGTTTTTGAAAAGGTTTGAGTCCGTCAAACACCGCTTTAACTACGCCGTCGGAAGTTTTCTCATCTTCGATTTTCTTATAGACGCGATTTTCAATAAAAATCTGCTCAAGCGTTTTTGCGTGCAGTCTATCTTTTAGTTTTTGCTCTTCAAGTTTAAGCTCCGCTTTCAGTATCTCAACAAGTTTTTCGGAGTTATGCTGAATGACTTGCGTCACTGTCATCACAACAGGCTTCTCATCCTTAATTACCATAAGGTTGACTGATGCGGATGATTCACAATCTGTAAACGCATATAGCGCGTCTACCGTATCCTGTGTGTGAACCCCGCGCGCGAGCCTTACCTCGATTTCTACATTTTCGGCTGTAAAATCGCTTATTCCCGCTACTTTAAGTTTACCTTTACGGGTTGCGGCTTCGATAGAGTCAATAATAGATTCTGTGGTGGAACCGTAAGGCAGCTCCCTTATGACAATACGCTTGGGGTCACTTATGTCAAGCTTTGCTCTTAAAAGCACTTTACCGTTGCCATCGTCATACTCTGAAACATCCGCAAATCCGCCTGTTGGAAAATCGGGATAAATCGTAAACGAATTTCCTCTTAAGAAAACGACCTGCGCTTCCATAAGTTCTATTAAGTTATGGGGCAGAATTTTTGTCGCCATACCCACCGCGATACCCTCCGCGCCAAGAGCGAGCAGCACCGGAAGTTTTGAGGGCAGGGTGACAGGTTCACGGTTACGGCCGTCGTAAGAGTCAACAAATTCAGTGATCTCAGGATTGAACAGAGCCTCTCTCGCAAGCGGAGAGAGACGGCATTCAATGTAACGTACAGCCGAGGCTGGGTCACCGGTAAAAATATTGCCAAAGTTACCTTGCTGATCAATAAACAGATTCTTATTAGACAATGTTACAAGCGCATCCCCGATAGAGGCGTCTCCATGCGGATGATACTTCATGCACTGACCCACAACATTGGCGACTTTGTGGAATTTACCGTCATCCACTTCAAAAAGCGTGTGCAAAATGCGCCGCTGTACCGGTTTTAAACCGTCGTCAACGTGCGGGATCGCCCGGTCTTTTATTACGTAGGATGCGTATTCAAGAAAATTAGTGTTGTATATGTTATTTACGAAAGCCATTAAAAGATCTCCGAAACATTTTTATTTTTTGACGTCTAATCCCGTCTATGGAAGCCAATAGCTTTATATACTGACTAACGGCATAAATTGACACTGTGCCGCTAAGCAGCCTCACGGCCCTACGTGCAGCTGCGTGCGGCGCAGTGTCAATTTATGCCGCACACCAGTATAATATACAATTTCGCAAAAATGAAAAACGAAAATATGTTGGCTTCTCCCCTTTACGCACAAGCGCAACCGCTTCAGCCTTGAACTCCTTGCTGTACTCACGCCTTAATGTTTTCTTACCCATTACTTTAACCCCCTGTCATTAAACAATGATTTTATAAATTTTACTATAAGGCTTAACACATTGTCTACACTATGGGACAAGAATCATATCTCTATAGATGAATTCAATGAGCATTTTTAACCTGATATACCCAGCACACCGCATCCCCCAAAAACATCCGTAATTAGCAATTCCATATAATTACTTTATATACACCTTACGCATTTAGTATTTTTATATATTATGCTTAATTTCCATAAAAAGCTGAAATAAAAGGGTTAGTAAAAAATGGATAAGAAGTGCGAAGATTGCGGAGTAAATCCGGCTATAGTTCATCTCACGCATATTATGCAGAATCAGTCGCAGACCTTTCACCTCTGCGAAGAGTGCGCCGCCAAGCGCGGAATTACGCTTGGAGAGAACGGCGACGGGCAGACAGAGGTCACCCTGGAGGAGCTTGAGGAAGAGGTTCTGTGTCCCAAGTGTTCGCTCAAACTCTCTATGTTTCGCTCTGTGGGCCGGCTTGGGTGTGCGGAGTGCTACAACGCTTTTGAGGCGGCAATTACAAAAATTATGCTGCAGGTTCACGGAAGCACAAAGCATAAGGGTAAAAAGTACGGGGTGTTTAAGGCGATGGAGAACAGAGGCGTCCAAAATCTTAAGCAGTTAAAAAGTGATCTTGATATTGCCGTCAAAAATGAACAGTTCGAAGAGGCCGCGCAGTTAAGAGACGCGATATACCACCTAAAACAGGAAGTTAAATGAGCGGTGTAAAACGGCGCGGCCGGGGGTTAAATCTTTACGGTCAATTACCGGTATGGTTTCATAGCGGCGGTCCCAGCAGCGATGTTGTTATCTCTACACGGGTACGTCTTGCGCGAAATCTTGAGGGGCGCAAGTTTCCGCGTTTTGCTCCCGCACGGGAGAAGCAGAGAGTTTTCGGCGAAGTGTCGGCGGTAATGGCCTCGGTGCCGCCAAGGCTTTTTGGTTCAGAATTTGAAATTGTCAAGTTCGGCCGCTTGCGCGCGCTTGAACAGCAGTTTCTTATTGAAGAGCGGCTTGTGAGTGTAGACCTTTTGCACGCGGAAGGTGAGAGGGGAGTCGCAAGCGAGAATCAGCGGCGCGTTAGTGTTATGATAAATGAAGAGGATCATCTGCGGTTACAGGGGATGGACTCAGGTTTCCGTACGTTTGAGATTTTTCATCAGATCGACCGCTTGGATGATTATATCGGCAGATATCTAAAATACGCTTACGACGGGCGTTTAGGGTTTCTCACCTCCTGTCCTACAAACTGCGGGACGGGTTTGCGTGTCTCCTGTCTTTTGCATCTGCCGGGACTTGTGCTTACAAAGACGGTTGACGCGGTACTGCAGGGCGCAAGTCAGATGGGAGTCTCTACGCGCGGTTTTTTTGGGGAGAATTCTGAGATTGCGGGCAACTTTTTCCAGCTCTCCAATCAGGCCACCATGGGGGCGCGCGAAGAGGAGTTTATTGAGTCTACCGAAAAAGTTATACGCGAGGTGGTCTCCCATGAGCGCAAAGCGCGGGAGCGGCTTTTAAGAGACGCGCATCTTGAACTCAGCGACAAGGTTTTCAGATCGCTTGGGATTCTTACTCACGCGAGAACATTGTCGTTTACAGAACTTCTCAATCTGACAAGCGCGCTCAGGCTTGGAGCTGAATGCGGGATTTACGGCGAGATAAACGCGGAGGAGATAAACAAGATGATTATGATTTGCATGCCCGCGCATCTGCATATTCACCGCAGTTTGGAAGAGGTAGAGATGGATTTGGATATTTCGCGGGCAAATTTGGTTAGAAATTTGCTCACAAAGAAGAAAAGAAGCAAGGGCGTTCGATAACATTTAGAATTATATTTTTTCCGCATCCCGAAGGGATGCCATATCTGTAACCAGGGGTTTCAACCCCTGGAGGAAGAGCTGAATAATGAACGGGATGTTTACTGACCGCGTCAAAAAAGTGATGCAGATCGCCAGAGAAGAGTCGGTGAGGCTTGGCAATGACTATGTGGGCACGGAGCATCTGCTCCTCGGCCTCATTAAAGAGGGCGACGGCGTAGCGGTTGCCGTCATGCGCAGCATGGGCATTGATCTTGATGAGCTCACATCAAGTATAGAGAAAGCCATAACCTCCACCGGCGGGATGATGACTTTGGGGCAGATGCTTCCCTTTACCCCGCGGGCGAAAAAAGTGCTTGAGATCGCGGCTAATGAGGCGCGCTCCATGTCTCATAAATATATCGGTACAGAGCATCTGCTGTTAGCGCTTATGAAAGATACCGAGTCCGCGGCGGCTAACGCGCTCGCGAGCGCCGGGCTTGACTATGAGCGGGTGAAAGAGGAGATCGGCAGAGTTCTGCGGGGGGGGGAATCAAACGCCAGCGCTCCTAAAGAGAAGAGCAAAACGCCGTTTTTAGATCATTTTGGCCGTGATCTTACCGCTATGGCGCGCGAAAATAAACTTGACCCGGTGATCGGAAGAGAGAAAGAGATCGAAAGGGTCGTACAGATTTTAAGCCGCCGCAAAAAGAATAATCCGGTACTTATCGGTGAGCCGGGTATTGGAAAGACGGCTATTGTTGAGGGATTGGCGCAAAAAATCATCGAAAAAAATATCCCGCAGGTGCTTGAAAACAAGCGGGTTATTAATCTTGACATGGCCTCTATGGTTGCCGGGACAAAATACCGCGGTCAGTTTGAGGAGCGGCTTAAGGCTCTAATGGTCGAGCTTCAAAAGAATGAAAATATCATAATATTTATTGATGAATTGCACACCATCGTGGGGGCGGGCGGTTCAGAGGGAAGTCTTGACGCCTCAAATATTTTTAAGCCTGCGCTTTCACGCGGGGAGATTCAGTGCGTTGGCGCTACTACTCTGGATGAGTACCGTAAATATATAGAAAAGGACGGAGCGCTTGCCCGCCGGTTTCAGACTATTATGGTTGATCCGCCGAATGTCGCGGAGACGATTCAGATACTCGGCGGACTGCGCCACAATTATGAGGAGCATCACAAAGTTACCTATACCGATAAAGCTATAGACTCCGCCGTGAAGCTATCGGAGCGTTATATTTCAGATCGTTTTCTGCCGGATAAGGCGATTGACGTTATTGATGAGGCGGGCGCGAGAAAGCGTCTTTCAAGCATGGAGATTCCAACGGAGATTCGCGATATGGAGAAAGAGATCTCCGATGTGGTAAAGGATAAGGAGCGCGCCGTAGAGCAGCAGGAGTTTGAGCGCGCCGCGAAACTTCGCGACAAACAGGAAAAATTAAAAGGTACGCTTTTAGAAAGAAAAGCTCTGTGGCGCAAGTCTAAGGCTGAAGAGCGGCTTCTTGTAGATGAGACGATTATTACCGAAGTTATCGCAACAATGACAGGCATCCCTCTCGCGCGGCTTGCCGAAGAGGAGACAAAGAAGATCGTGCATCTTGAGGATGAGCTGCGCCGGCGTGTTATTGGTCAGGATGAGGCGCTGAGCGCTGTCGCGAGAAGTATCAGGCGTTCGCGCGCCGGGCTTCACAATATGCGCCGCCCTATTGCGTCGTTCATTTTTCTTGGGCCTACAGGGGTTGGCAAAACGGAGCTTGCCAAGGCGCTTGCGCAGTCGCTTTTTGATACCGAAGACGCGCTTGTGCGTATTGATATGTCTGAATACATGGAAAAGTTTGCGGTCTCCCGTCTTGTTGGGGCGCCACCGGGATATGTTGGCTACGAGGAGGGCGGTCAGCTTACCGAAAAGATCCGCAAGAAGCCTTACTCGGTAATTTTGCTTGACGAGATTGAGAAAGCGCATCCCGACGTTTTCAATCTGCTTTTGCAGATACTTGACGACGGTGTGCTTACCGACTCTTACGGACGTCACGTTAATTTTAAAAATACGATAATCATAATGACCTCAAACGCCGGTACCCGCGATGTTAAGAAGACGGGCGCCGTTGGTTTTGGCAGAACAAATGACGCCTCAAATTATGAGGCGATGAAGAGCAAAGTTATGGACGAACTCAAGCGTATCTTTAACCCTGAGTTTTTAAACCGTGTTGATGAGACTATTGTATTTACCCCGCTTGGCAAAGAGGAGATAGCTCAGATTGTTGAGATTCAGCTCGCGGAGGTCGCGCAGCGTCTTGTGGATAGAAACATTAAGCTCGTTTTCACCCCCGAGGTCAAGAAACTTCTTGTAGACGGCGGGTTTGATCCATTGCTCGGAGCAAGGCCATTACGCCGCTCAATCCAGCGCTCTTTAGAAGACCCGCTGGCCGAGGAGTTCTTGCTTAATAAATTTGAAGACGGTGATACCATAACGCTTGAGGCGGAAAACGATCATATCGTTTTCAAGAAAAGCTAATTTGAGATATCAATTAAACATTTCATTCCGCACCCCTTTAGGGGTGCAAGATTGTAGCCCCGGGTTTTAACCCGGGGGAATTTGGGGATTTCGGCGGATGGCGGATAATATTTAATCGACAGATCAATAATTCGTCCGCCCGAGCGAAAATATTGGCGGGGATGATATCCCGTATGTTTTGCAGTTACCGGCTGCGTGGAATTATTTTAATAGGCTTTTGCGTTTTCTGCGTTTTTTAGGGTTTGTGTTTTTAATTGAAGGGTTTGTTTAAATAAAAGATGAAAAAAATCTCTCTTGCCGTTATCCCAGCTCTCATTCTTCTCTTTGCGGCTGCGCCCAATGCAAGGGTACTTGATGCTTTAAGGATAGATGGACTTGAAATTACTACTGAGGAAGCTGTCTTAAATTCTATTGAACTTAAAGTAGGGCAGCCCTTTACCCCATCAGACATACAGGAGTCTATCCGCCGTCTCCATAGAACCGGTAACTTCCGTTCGGTAGATTTTTTTGTGGAGGAGGAGAGCGAAGAGGGCGTGTCGCTTGTGCTTGATATTGACGAATTTCCTATTATAGACAAAGCAGAGTTTCACGGTAATAAAAAGATAAAGAGAAAAGCGCTCCAAAAAGCGGAGATCGTAAGGCTCCACAGACCGCTCAGCGACGCCGGGCTTCACGCAAGCAGGCAGAAACTGTTTGAAATGTATGCCGATAAGGGGTATCACTTAGCTGAGATTGAGGCTAAGGTGATACGTACCAGCGTTCCAGGAAACGCTATTGTCAGGTTCGACATTAAAGAAGGTCCGCGCGTTAAAATAAAATCTATTGTATTTAATGGTAATGAAGATGTTTCGCGCAGATGGCTTGAGAAGCGGTTTAAAACTAAAGAAAACCGCTGGTGGCGTTCGGGTGATTTTAACAAAGACCTCTACCGCGCCCACCTTGATACGCTTATGATGCACTATCACGAGAGAGGTTTTCTTGACGTCGCCATAGAGCGCGACAGCGTTTGGTATTCTGAGGATAAACGGAATATCTTTATTGAGATTGACATAAGCGAAGGACGCAGATACTACGCCGGTGACATCACATTTGCAGGCAACAGAATTGTTGATTCGGATGTTCTCGCTTCCAAGTCGGCGCTTACAAAGGGCCGGCCTTTCAGGAAGAGTCAGTTTGAGATGACAAAGTTCCACATGGAGGGCGCCTATCGGGAAGAGGGGTATCTGTGGGTGAGGTTCGACGACCGGCGCTCGTACCGCGGTGAGAACGCCGATACTATTGATATAGTATTTGATGTATTTGAGGGGCGCCCCGCGATAGTGCGTAAAATTGATGTGCGCGGTAATAACAAAACAATGGAAAAAGTCATCAGGCGTGAAATAGTGCTTATGCCGGGGCAGAGATACCGTCAATCTTTAATGGCGCAGAGCCAGCAGAATATCTTCCGTCTTAACTACTTCACTAATATTGTGCCGGATATCGTCCCCAATCCCGACGGCACGATTGATCTTGTGTTTGACATTACAGAGAGAGATAACATTGGTCAGCTCACTATCGGAGCCGCCTACAGTGATCACGATAAGCTTACCGGTACGTTCTCTACCGCTATTCCAAACTTTCGCGGCGCGGGGCAGGAGTTAAAGTTTGAGGCGCAGTACGGCGCTTACCGCCGTCTTGGGATGGTGAGTTTCACCGAACCCTGGGCGTGGGATACCCCTTGGTGGCTCACGGGAACGGTGTTCGGCGATCAGCAGATTTATAGCTACTGGAGCGGCGAGAGAGATACAACTTTAAGCTACGGGTTCAGAGTGGGCGTGGGACGCTCGCGTCTCTCATGGCCGGATAATAAATTCCGTTTTCAGACGATCTATCAGTTAAGCCGCGAGCAAAACAGCAGGTCTAACGATACTCTCGGACATCTCCATCTTGTAGAATCAGGTCTTATGAGTAAAGTGCGTTTTAATGTAGAGCGCTATGATCTTGATATGCCGCTGTTCCCTAACGAGGGATCGCGCCTCACCCTGACGCCTGAGGTCGGCGGTGTCGGCGGTGACTACAGATATCTTAAGGGAATAGCTTCCTATGAACACTATTTCAGGCTTCCGGGCAAGCTCGTTTTTGGCAGTGAGGTAAAGATGGGCGCCATCACCAGACTCGGCAGTACGATCACGATCTCCGGCAACGACCTTTTTACCGGCGGCGGCGCGTACGGCGACGCGATGATAAGGGGATATCCAGACTGGGCGTTCGGCGGATACCGCAACCGTTCGATGGGGGATGGTATAGCGATGTTTGCCACAAATCTTTCGCTTCGTTATCCTATTGTAGATCAGACGATGTATCTTGGAATGTTTTTGGATATGGGAAATACTTGGCCTCAAATCTCCCAAATTGACCTAAGCGATCTTTACCGGGGCGTAGGCGGAGGCTTGCGCATCAACCTGCCGATGATCGGCGTTATGGGAGTTGACGTAGGGTATGGTCTTGATCCATTAAACAAAAGAGAACTCGGTAATAAGCCGCATGGGTTTAACTGGCATATTATTATGAATCGTGGATTTTAGTGAGCAAACTATTTACAAAATATATGATAAGGGGGTTTTTCATGGTTAGAAAAATTAAAGCGGCGGCGCTGTTTTTCTTTGCTGCCGCGGCGCTTAGCGGAGCGTCCGCGCAGATGAAAATTGGATATGTCAACTCAGAGAAAATATTTACTAACTTTGAAGGGACAAAAGTTGCGCAGGACAGATTTAATAAGGAAGTGGCGAAGTGGGAGCAGGAAGCCTCAAAAAGAGCCAGAGAGATTACAGAACTAAGAGATCAGCTTGAGAAGCAGAGCCTTCTTTTGAGCGCGGAGCGCAAGAAAGCGCTTGAGGATGATCTCAGACAGAGAATAATTCAGCATGAGCGGTTTTTGCAGGAGAAGTTTGGTCAAAGAGGCGAAGTCATTACAAAAAATGAGGAACTTACCAAGCCGATATTAGAGAAAATTCACAAGATTATCGAAAAAATCGCCCGCGATGAGCAGTATGATTATATATTTGATTGGCGTGCCGGCGGAGTTATCTTCGCTAAACAGTCCTATGATCTCACAGATCGGGTACTTGCTCAATTAGCTAAGGAAAAGTAGTAGTGAAATTATCTCTTATTGCGGCAAAAATTTGCAGTGCGGTTCCTGAAGGTAAAGGGGATGTTGAGATCAAAAGTATCTCCTCCCCCAAACTTGCTGAAGTTGATGATATAACCTTTCTCTCTGATCCCAAGTATAAAGAACAGATAGATTGCAGCGGCGCGGGTGCGGTTATCGTTAAAAAAGGCGTCGTGTTTCCCGGTAAGATCTGCCTTGAGGTTGACGATCCGTATTTGGGCTATGCGCTTACGGCTCAGCTTTTTGAGGATGCGAGCCCTCTCTTTGGTGATGGGATTCACAAGAGCGCTTTTGTTGATCCGTCCGCTAAAATAGACGCTTCCGTTTCAATCGGTCCGGGAACGGTTATCGGCGCTGATGTACATATCGGAGCTAATACGCGTATAGACGCGAACTGTGTGATTGAGCGCAGTACGCGTATCGGAGAGAGCGTGCGTATCGACAGCGGCGCGGTGATCCGCTACGGTACGATCATCGGGTCTGATGTGCTGATACAGTCGGGCGCGGTGATTGGAAGCGATGGATTCGGCAACGCTAAATCGGGGGCGCAGTTTGTGCGCATTCCCTGTTTTGGGATTGTCATAATAGAAGACGGAGCAGAGATCGGAGCTTGTGTTACTATTGACAGAGGGAATTTTGAGCCGACTGTCATCGGTAAAGGCGTTAAACTTGATAATCTTATCCATCTTGCGCATAATGTTGAGATCGGCGCGAATACCGCTATTGCGGCGCAGACCGGTATAAGCGGTTCGACCCGTGTAGGCGAACGTGTTATTATCGCGGGGCAGGTTGGGTTTGTGGGGCATATTGAGATCGGCGACGATTCGTTTGTAGGCGCCAAGTCCGGTGTGTCAAAAGATGTAAAACCCAAGGCTAAGATAACCGGTTATCCGGCGAGAGATTTTATGACAATGAGGCGCATAGAGGCTTGTATGTCTGAGCTGCCTGATCTGTTAAAAGAGGTAAAACGTTTAAAAACTGAACTTGAATCGTTAAAAAACGCGGCAAACGCGACCAGCGTTTAATTCACGGAAAGGATACTTTTTATAATGGCGCTCCAGCATACTATAAAGAAAAGCGTCTCTCTTACAGGAACCGGTTTGCACACCGGTGTAAGCGCTCAGGTAACTTTGCACCCCGCGCCTGAAAATTACGGAATCCGTTTTGTAAGGGCAGACCTTGAGGGCAAGCCTGAAATTCCCGCCGACATTGATTACGTTGTAGACTTGGCGCGCGGAACAACTATCGGCAAAGATGACGTTAAAGTTTACACAATAGAACACATGATGTCCTGTTTCGCGGGTCTTGAAATCGATAACTGCCGCGTTGAAGTGAACGCGCAGGAGATTCCCTTAATGGACGGCAGCGCCATGCCTTATGTCAAGCTCGTTCAGAGCGCGGGCATTGTTGAGCAGTCTGCGGAGCGTGAGTTCATAAATATCGACGAACCGCTCATGTATGTAAAAGGCGACATCGCTCTCGGAGCTTTCCCTCTTGACAAGCTCAGAGTGACTCTTGGGATTGACTACAACTATCCCGCTCTCGGCGCTCAATGGACTACGATGTTTTCTCTAAAAGACTACGTCACAGATTTTGCCTCAGCGCGTACATTCTGTTTCCTTTCAGAAATTCAAACGCTTAGAGAGAAGGGTCTCATAAAAGGCGGAACTCTTGACAGCGCTCTTGTGGTGCAGGATGTTGAGCTGACAGACGAACGCGCGGAATATCTGACAAAACTTTTTGACAACAAGGTTCCTGTCAAGTCCGGTAAAAACGGTTTCTTGAATGACACAGAACTGCGTTACTGGAACGAACCGTGCCGCCATAAGGCGCTTGATCTTATAGGCGATCTCTATCTCCTCGGTAAACCGATTAACGTACACATACTCGCGTCGCGCACCGGACACGCGGCAAATATAGAGATGGCAAAAACTATCCGCGAATATGTAAAAAAGCGTGCTAAAAAGAGAGTAGCGGAGAGCATTCAGCTTGACTATGAAGATATCATGAAGATACTGCCTCACCGTTATCCATTTCTGTTCATTGACAAGGTGACAAGCATCATACCGGGTAAAGAGATTGTCGCGACAAAAAATGTCTCTTTTAACGATAACTTTTTTCAGGGCCACTTCCCCGGAAATCCGGTTATGCCCGGAGTGCTTCAGATAGAGGCTATAGCTCAGGCTGCTGGGATCATGGGGCTCTATAAAAAGGGTGATGATCAAGCCCCGGACGGTAAAGTGCTTTTTATGGGGATTGACAACGCGCGTTTTAGAGGTATCGTAAGGCCCGGCGACGTTTTGCGCATAGAGGTAAAGATGCTCCAGTTCCGCCGCGGCACCGGAAAGTTCGTAGGCAAGTGCTACGTAGGCGACAAATTAGTCTGCGAAGCGGAAGGGCTTGCGCTCTTTGAAGCGAATAAGAAGGCAGAGCCGGCGCGCGAAGTAGAGCTGGCGAAATCATAGGGCGATGTCCTATGGTAATAATAGCACCCTTTCAGGGTACGAATCTTGTTTTTTCCGCAGCCTGAAAGGCTGCCATCATTAACACAGGGTACCGCCTTGTGTAGAGAGGCTAGCTAATGGCTAATAACTGCCCATGCGCCGGAGGCGGCAAGCGTAACCCAACGAATAACATCCACCTCACCGCGATAATCGAACCGGGTACGGTAATAGGCTCTAACGTAAAGATCGGCCCTTACGCCGTCATAGAGAGTGACGTAGAGATCGGCGATGGCTCTGTAATAGACTCCCACGTCGTTGTAGGCGAAGGTACGCGCATCGGTAAAAACTGCCGTATCTTCAAAGGCGCCGCTATCGGCCTTGAACCTCAGGATAAAAAATACGCGGGCGAAAAGGCCCTTACCATTATCGGCGACGGCACGATACTGCGCGAATTCGTAACTGTAAACCGCGGAACTTCCGCGAGCGGCGCAACTAAAATCGGCGCGAATTGCTGGATCATGGCCTATTGCCACATCGCTCACGATTGCGTTTTGGGAGAGGGTGTAACCATCTCAAACGGCCTTGCGATGGCAGGACACGTTACGGTTGGAAACTTTGTGACAATCGGCGGTGTTGTAGCGATTCATCAGTTTGTAAAGATCGGCGACTACGCGATGGTCGGCGCGTTTGGCCTGCTTGTCAACGACGTTGTCCCCTATGCGCTTACCGGCAGTGACCCTGTAAGAGTTGCGGGTTTTAACAAAGTAGGTCTTGAACGGCGCGGTTTCACCGCAGATCAGGTACTCAATATCAAACGCGCCTACAAAATTCTTTTCAGAGAAGAACTCTCTTTAAATGACGCAATCTCAAAATTGGAAACGGAGTTTCCTGATAGCGCCGAAGTGAAAAATATAGTTGATTTTGTAAAAAACAGCGAACGCGGTTTTCTTAGAATGAAGAGCTGAAAAACAGGTGTGATATGGATGATTTAAATTCACTGCCCATCGTTGAACAAGCTGGAGCAGTGATGTACCGCTGCGATGACAATGGAGAAATCCAAATCCTAACCGTCCATCCTAAAAAAGACCCAACCGCGCGAATTTTTCCAAAAGGCCACATCGAAGAGGGCGAAAGCGACATCGAAGCCGCCGCGCGTGAGTGTCTTGAAGAAGCGGGCATGAGCGGTACGATTATTGGTTACGCCGGTGAAAGAGAATTTACACACAAGAATAAGCGCTGCCGTGTAAAATATCATTTGATGCGCTATGTATCAAAAGAAAATGACGGCGAACCCGGACGAAACCCTCAGTGGAACAGTGTCTCAAAAACTAATGAACTTCTGCCTTACGAGAGTCTTAAACAGATCTTGGATAATTGCGTCAGGTTGATCGCGGACGGAGCAGATACATAAAAATCTACACTGCACCGCACGCAGAGCCGTTTCTGTTGCTTAGCGGCACAGTGCAGATTTATGCCGTTATTCAGTATAGCACACTGAAAATGCGCAAAGCAAGCTACGAATAATGCTCAACCATCGCCTGCTTAATAAAAGCTCTGGTATCTTTCGTCTCTTCTGACGGAACTAAAAACGTAACTCTCACGCTCAGATTAACTTCCTGACCTGCGACGGTGAACGTATTGCGGTCTACTTTTTCTAGAATTCTCACCTTTACGGTTCTTGCTCCCATCTCGTCGGTCATAGGCAAAGCTAAGAAGATCTCCGGTGAAATTATTGTACCCGCAAGATCAATATCGCGCAAGAGCGGCTGAATGATGCTGAAGAATTGAGGGAGCAGTTCGTTTATCTCATCTGTGTTCGGCGTGCGTTTTTCATCATTTTGTATAATCTGCTTTATTGACGCGGTAACGGTTGAAAACGGCGTTTTATAACGCTTATGACGCTTAAACTCACGGCTTACAAGAAAGAGCATATTGGTTGTATTGAGAGCGCCTTTGGGTAGTTTTACCGTCTTTTTTTCAGCTTTTTTCTTTTCCATTACTATTAGTCCTTCAAAAAGAGGGGCGGCCGTGAGGGCCGCCCTTAAAAATATCGCGGTTTGTAAGGACGGGATCTGCTCCCGTCCGCTTTTACAATATTACTCTAAGCCTTCAAGCTCTCTGCGCAATCTTTCGAGCTCGTCGTCAATCGCTTCAACTTCGCCGGTTGATCTTTGGAGCTGACGCTGCATACCGCTTGAACCCGCGTGTCTTGAGAAACGCGCGAGAGCGTAGTCGATATCCTCTTTAACCTGCTCTACGGAGCGTGCGAAAAAACTGGCGCGCTGGTGTTCGTCAGCATCTTTATAGAACTGGTCTATTGAAGCCTTTAATCTGACGTGAGGAGTGTTAAGACTGTCGATAGAAGCCTGAATTATCGAAGACTGACGCGCCTGTCCAAGTTCGTCAATTCTCAAACCCATCATTTCGTAGTCGGCTCTGTTACCGCCGTACGCCGCGCTTTTCTGTCCCATTTCCGATTCGCTCGGACCGCGGTAATCTTGCAATCTTCTTGCCGCGCCCTCAAGAAGTCTTACTGCCGGATCCCACTGACGCTGCATCGCGTGAGCATACGCCGCAATAAGGTCGCCCTCGCTCTGCAAAATAGGATCGCTTGAGGTTCTCGCGAGCTCTGTACCTACGGTTCGGCAGTCATCCCACTGTCTTGCCTTAAGAGCTGTCCATCCAAGACCCAAGAGAGCGTCTGAATAGTAATAGCTGTTTCTCGGCACTGTTCTAAGAGCGGTAACCGCTCTTGCTAAGGCGCCCTCTACCGAAAGGTCTTCATAGTATAAAAATCCAAGGAATACATAAGAGCGGTTTATCATCTCCTCCTGCGCCTTGTTTCTCGGCCTAACCTGAATTACCTGTTCGAGGTCGGCTATCGCGCCCGCCATGTTGTCGCTCATCATATTAACAACGGCGGCGCTGTGAAAGGCGAAAACGTAGTCGGGATGATCGTCGGGTATCATAGTGAACAGCTGACGCGCTCTTGAGTGGTCGCCCCGCTTCATGGCGCTCTGTCCCATGATGTAGTAGGCGTGGAATTTTATAGAATCAGGAACACCAAGGCGGTTAAGCTCTTCAAACTGCTGCTCAACTCTTCCGTGATCGTTGTTTCTGTAGTGTACGCGCATCAGACCCAAATCCGCAAGAGGCACAACTACGCTTCTTGAGTGATCGTCTTTAGTACGGTTGAAGATTGTTTCCGCGCTTTTGCGAAGATCAAGACACTCATGACACTTCGCCTGATATAGATTGACCATATCATTTCTGAAGAAGTCGGGGAATTCTACAGCTATTTGAGAGAAGATCCAGTAAGCTCTGTAACACTCGCCTCTGTGGAACAGCTCAAGAGCCTGATTGTAGAGGAGGTTTGGCCCCAAAGCTCCGCGGCGCGCCATTTTGCGCGCGTAGTTCTCTTCCCTGTGGCGGCCAAGTTCTGTACGCGCGTAAAAGCTCATGGTATTGGCGTTTTCGTCTATAGAGACGTACTGCATGATACCCTCAATGTCGCGGCCGTTAAAGAAACCGGGCATATTCGCGCCAAAGGCAAAACCGTAGTAGTCAAAACCGTCTGTGTTCCAGCCCGCGAGCATGTAAACCTTAAACAGTCTCAGAATGTTAACTCCGATTTTTTGAGAGAGCTCCCATTCGCCCTCGGGGCTGAATCCCGGCTGCCAGACATTGTCGTCGGCGCCAAAGTCTTTTATAATAAAGTCGGCGCCGTATTCAACTCTTCTCTCCCAAAAATTGGAGAGAAGCGATACTCTGAGCGCGCGTGCGAATACCTCTTCACTGTCTAAAATATGAGTAAAAAGGTTTTGAGTGGAGAGCCCTACAAGGTGGTCTCCAAACAATGGGTGGCGCATAGCTTTCCATGTTAAACCAAGGTCAATTCCAAACCCTAAACGCATTCCGTTTTCCGCTGTGAGCTCGGCGCCGCCATCTACCATATTCGCTACGTTTTGGGAGATGATGTTGAGATTTCCGCCGACAGTAAGCCTGTTCCATATGTTATTCGCATATGTAAGCGCTACAAAATGGTTTTGGTCTCTGATTGTAGACCCTGTGGCGTTTCCGCCTATATCGGTGACCTCATAAGCGCTTGCGCCCTGCATCATCCACGATACGCCCACTGCCGAGTGCAGATCAAGCGGAACCGTGAGCCCCGCCTCGTGCATATAGAAGCGCTCAAGTGTGGAGGCGAAGAGGAAGCGCAGCGCCGTATAGTTTTCTTCGTTAATAAACGCCGGATTGATTGTTCCGGAGTATTTTGAATAAACATGGCGCCAGCGGTCTGAAATAATAAACTCTCCGGGAAGCCCCGCCGCTTTTACCGTAGAGACAATGCCCGCGGCACACATAAAAATTAATGCCGCCCATGTCCTTGTAATTTTACGTCTGAAACAAGTACTCATGATTTAATCGTCCTTATCGGTGTTTTTTTTAATAAGTTAATCTTGCGCCAAGGTTTTCATCTTCTTCGCTCTTCGCCTTACAGCACCGGTTAGGATCCTGTTTAAAGTTCATCGCGCGGCGTGCGGCAATGAACGCAGGATCAAACGAGTGGTTGTTTTCAGGCAGAGCCTTTCCGGGAGCCCAAAGGTTCTGATAAAAGTTATTGCTTGAAACTTGAACTTTTTCCGCGTCTTGAATCACTTTAAGACCAAATCTCTCATTAAAAGCGATTACATTATTCTCTATAATGATCTCTGAAGAACCGCCCATCGCTATGCCGTGGTTTCCGTTATAGGCGATAGAGTTGTGGTTTATAGAGACCGATGTAGAACGCACATCCCACCCCTGAATACCCGAAGAGCGGTTAAACGCTATGATGTTATCCTCAATCTTGGGAAGGTGGCGCACGGTAATAATACCGGTCTGCCAGTTATTCACAATACGGTTTTGGCTTATCACATTGCCAAGATCGCTCGAAAAAATACCGATAGTACCGTTTCTTATCTCAAATCCTGAAATCGTACTGTTTTTGGACATCGTTATAACTGTCCCCCGGCCCTGACCGTCTATTTTGGCCTCAAAAAGAGAGGTGGACACGAGCGCCACTCCCGGAGCCATAATCACCCGCTCTTTGTAAACACCGGGCGCCACAAGTACCGTATCTCCCATTCGGACTTTTATCATAGCTTCCGAAATAGTACGAGCCTCCGCGGAAGGAACGTTAATTACGGCGGCTGCAGAGGGCGCCGCGAAAAGCAAACCCGCCAAACACGAGAACACAGTAACAATACCGTTTCTAATATTCATGACCAACTCCCATATATGGTTTAATTATCATAATACTAATGTGATATCCTTGCTTCAAATTTTTCATGGTATTAATGTAATATCCTTGCTCCAAGATTTTGGTTATCCCGGCCAAGACCGATGCAGGGCGACTCTTTCTGTAAGTTATAGTTATGGCGCTTCGCGTCAACAAAAAGAGGGTCTGTTGAGATATTATCTGCCGGAAGAGTGCTGGTGAACTTTGTGTTTTGATAGAAGTTATTGTTAATAAGCTCTATGCGCACCGTCTCATCCCCCGGTTTTACCCCAAACTGCTCGTTAAAAGCGATAATGTTATTTTCTACAGTAATAGCGGAAGAACCCCCAAGAGAGATCCCGTGGTTGCCGTTAAACGCAATAGTGTTATGGTTCACCGAACCGCTTGTTGTACGCACATCCCACCCCTGAATACCGGAGCCTTTGTTGTATACAATAAAATTATCCTCAATATTCGGCAGAGTACCAACGCACATAATTCCGCTTTGGAGATTACCCGTGATCCTGCACTGCCTTATCGTAGTTTGCGCAGACGAGGAGAGAATGCCTATTGTTCCGTTTCTCACCTCAAAGCCGCTTATGGTTGAACCGGTACCCATATTTACGATTGTACCTTTTCCCCTGCCGTCAAGAACCGCGCCGAACAGAGTGTTTGATAAAAGCGTAACTCCCGGACTTATAAATATGTTCTCTCTGTATCTGCCCTCCATAACCCTTACGGTATCGCCCTGCCTTGCGATAGTCATGGCCGCGGCAATATTTTTTACCCCCTCTGAGGGCACTACAATTACTTTCGCGCTAACGGAAAATAAAACCGCACCTGCGCATAAAAAAAGCAGCGCTCTAAAACTTACACGGTTCACTTTTTTCCTCCTGATATACCCGGGTTTATACGGTTAAGTTAAAACAAGAGACAGTAAGCCCGGAACGGTCTTCTTTATAATTTAATATTGTTTCTCAAATTGTGCAACACTTTTCGATAGAAACTGCACTAATTTTATAATAATAATGTATAGAGGCGGTAAACAGGGGTTGTTTTGAGGGGGCGGCGTATAATAAAAGCCCGGCCGTTTTCCGGCCGGGCCTGTGCACCTTCACCCTAAAGAAGGAGGGGCGGCCCCCGTGAGGAGCCGCCAAAAATAATACGGCGCCGGCCTTGCGCTTATTGCACCATAATGGTTCTTGTGAGTATGCCGTCAGGTGTAGGTGTGCCGCAAAAGCCTATTGCCCACATTTTTATAGTATAGGTTCCGGGCTGCGGACTATTGGTGTTAAGGCCGCCGTAGTCTATGAATCTGTATGGCGTCATGCCCCCGTCATCATTAGCTACTACACGCCACAAGTTATTGTTAGGAGGCACTATCCACCGAGTTCCAGCGGGGATAGTTGTGGGAAAAGCGGCCTGAATAGCGCTTGTGGGGCCGGCACGGTCTCCTGCCGGGCAGGCGTTATCGGTAACATTTACAGTACGGGTGACGATTCCTGCATCATGTTCACCCTCCGCTCTTAGAACTCTATAGGTTATTGAGTATGGCAGCTCTGGTTCACTAAAACTCGTTGGATTGTTCGGATCATAAACCACTCTATCGCTTATATTATGCACTACACCATTATTTGTATAACTGGCAGTTACACCTCCCAATTGCGGCGTAGCTCCATGGCCGGGTTCTCTGAAAGCGTTAAAGCTAGTTCTGCCTATTATCAGAGTATCTGTGGTTCTAAAATCCTCACTGATACCGTGGCTGTTTCTGAAATTATAGAATGAGAGCGCAATAACCGGCGTCGGGAGATTTCCTACCGGCACTGGAGATACGGTTACGGTTCTCGTCGCGGTGACTGACGCGTGCGGCGGATTGGGGTTTACCGCGGTATAAGTTACAGTAAAAGTACCGGTACCTACGATAGTAGTATCTCCTCCCGGTGTAAGCGGCAAGGCAAGAACCGGTCTTGTGCTGGGCGGTTGGATAGTGGTGAACACAGTAAAAGGAATCTCTCCGGTTATCTTAACAAATACGTTGGGATCATTTATATTCGCGATTACGCCCTGCATCATATTAAACTTGGCGGGCGGATTATCTAACGTGAGTTCCATGTGGGTTGGGTTTACTGTAATTCTAGGCGCCAAAGTATCGCCTATGGGCCTCGGGTTGACAATCAGCGTTCTTGTGTCGGAATCGCTGAAAGGCGTTCCGTCCTTAAGAGTTCTGCTGGCGGTGTATGTGATGGTATATCTGCCGGGTTCGGGGGTTACGCCGTGGCCAAGATCACCGTCATTTTTTCCGTTGTCCCCCACAGGAGCGCCGTTTGCCGCATCTACAACTGTTACATTGCGTTCGGGGTGGACGATTGCCGGTCTAACTTCGACCCCCTCCCAGTTTAAGAGCGCTTCATAGCGTGCGAAATTTCCATAAACGATTGTCACCTCTTTGCTGCTGCTTGCGACAGTGACTGAAGTCGGCGTTCTGTCTTCGTTGAATGTCTGATTAAGTTCATGCTCCGGATTAAATATGTTTGCTGTTCCGGGTACGTTTTCCGCGAGAGCGTCATTCACCAACTCTTGACAGCTATGATAGATTCTGCCCCCTATGGTAACTGTAGACGAGATATCAAAACCTTTGCAGAGCCCCAAAGAATCAATGAGCCTCTGCTCATTTTTTGAGTCAAGCAGATTCAAATGCTTTCCGGTGGGGTCAAATTCGGCGCAGTATATCGAAAACATTACAAGCGCCCCAAGCGCTCCCAGTACTATCGCAATTTTTTTCATCTTACTCCTCCTGTGTAATACAGAGCTATATTTTATTTTCTGTTTCAACATCCAAAACTTAACTTCTATGAAAGATTCCCATCGTAACGATAATCACCGTTAAAAAAGAAACGTAACGCTAAAGCCCGCTAACCCCAAGCCAATGCCCGCGCCGTAAAAAACATTGCGCAGCATTTGATTGGTTTCAATATCTTTTCTGAGTTTGTCAGCCTTTGGCCTGCTGTGCGCCGCGTCTGAGGTGTACTCTTTTACAAGTTCATCGACCTGACTGTTAAAGTAGTACCCGCCGGCAATCCCGCCAACCAAAAGCCCGACTGACGAGAGCCGTATAGTAAGTCTCACTCCCGACATTTTGTCGCCCGCCATCGCCTGAGAAGGATCTATGGCGCGTCTTGCGATACCGCAGTCTCTAAGCATCTGTATCGCTTCAGGAATTGTATCTATCCCTCTGAGCGTTTGATCAACTCTTCTGCAGTCTTTTTCATTAAAGTAAATGCGCGCGAGACTCATTGATACCTCGTGGTCAACAAAACGCCGTTCTAAAAATGTTGCGTAGGCGTCTTTTGCCCTGTCTACCATCCCGATTCTCTCGTAAATTTCACCGGCCGTTTTAAGTCTGCCCTTGTGCTCATTCATGTTGAGTTTGGCTAAGTTTACATAACTTTCCGCTTCCGCCTGCTGGTTTCCGGTGCGCTTATGGATTTCCGCTATAACTACCCATGCCGCCTCGTTTGACTGCCTTACCCCCAAACTTCTCCTGAGGTGCTCCATAGCCTGCTCTTCGAAACCGGGAACTTTCGCGAAAGCGGAGCCGAGTTCAAAGTATTCGCTTTCGTCAAGTGTGAGCCCGCTCTGTTCCGCTCTTGTAAGATATTCGGTGCTCTCGTTCATTCTGTTCATTTGGATACTCAAAGTAGCAAGACGGAAAAATACCCGCCCATCCGCCTGACCGCTTTGCAGAATGGTTGTATACTCCCGGTGCGCCTGATCAAGATTCCCCTGCGCCTGATAGATTGCCGCTCTCTCTATGGATACCGCAAGCGCAAGCGCCTGACTGCGGGACGCGTTTTGCGCGGCGCTCAGCGCCTCGCTGTAACGCCCCGCTCCGCGCATGTACTCCGCGAGAAGAAGCTGCAGCGCGGGGTGGTCTCCGGATTGGCTTATAACCGCGTTAATATGTTCGATAGCTTTCATGTAGTTTTCCGCGCGCCCGGCAATCTGTGCGGCCGCGTAATGGAAACCAAGAGGCGGACTCCTCTGAAGCATTCTCTCTATAGCGGTATAGGTGGCAGCGGCGCGCTCCTTACTGAAATTACCCTCGTTGGCGAGAGCGTTTCCGAACGCCTCTATATTTTTTTGATCACGGCCAAACATATTGACCTTAAAAGCGTTCGTATTCTTTGCGCCGGGATCCATAGCTTCGGCGATTTTTGCAAGGCAGATATCAAGCCCCGCTTCAAAGTGCTGATGCTGAACGACCTGCGTGGCTCTTACAACAGTCGCGTTCTGCTCTATCCAAAAGAGTTCCATTGAGTAGAGAGTGTTGTTTCCTCTCTGCGGCTGATACTCCTGATAGAGAATGTGAGTCGCCCCAAGCCGTCTTGCGGTTTCGATATAGATTTGGCGGCTTATTCTGCGGTTGTAGTCGCGGTAATTCGGCAGAACGCCGTTGACCTGTTCAATGGAAAACACATGCGTGCGCGGGAAAGAGCTGACTTTGTAGTGCGAGTACATCTCGCCCATCGCTGAGATCCATTTTGTTCTGGTCTCCGCTTCAAATACCGCGTAAACCGGACGGCTGATGAGTACTTTGTAATCTCCATGAAACGGCGGAAGAACTCTTTCGGGCTTGACCTCCGCGGGCTTATCGGAAACCTCTTCAAACACGCCGAACAGGTCATCGATTGAAGATTGATCTATTGCGCGGATTGTCGCCCCGGGTGTGTCTGACAGAGACGGGGCCGGTTCACTGCCGCCGCCTCCAAAAAGATCATCAAAATCCGCAAAGGCAGGAACGCTGAGGCTCAAAACAGATAAAAAAACTGTGAGACTCCTTTTAATTGAGACTTTTTTCATCTCTCCCTCTTTCCAAAATTTATTAAAACGTTTAGATTGTTTTACCAATATATACATAATATACCGCACGACGGCATACATAGGTTTCGGGTGAAGATACCTATATATTATATAATATAACATTGCGCTATGGTCGATGCAATTCTTTTTTACGCGCGGCGCGCTTTCAGCGAATTATACTGCTTAACGGGAAAGCGGGGCAACGGTGTTTTTGCTTTTGTGATGGTGGTATGAGGTGTTGTAAGTAGATTTTTTATATTGACAAAAATAAAAACTGGTCAATTTAAGGGTTGGGTACAAATCGGTAATCAGATTTGGATGGCGGAGAATTTGAATTATCGCGGTGTTGGCAGTGATAGTGTTGGTGTTTGTTATCTTAATCATCCAGATAGCTGCGCAAAATACGGCCGTCTTTACATTTGGGCGGAGGTTATGAATGGTGCGTCCAGTTCCTCATCTAATCCCAGTGGTGTTCAGGGAATTTGTCCGGTTGGTTGGCATGTTCCCAGTTTTGCAGAGTGGGGGCGATTGATTGGTTTTGCTGGCGACTGGTTAATAGCCGGAACTAAGTTGAGATCACAAACAGGTTGGAATACATGTAGTGTTTATATTCCCGGTACAGATGAGTACGGTTTTTCGGCTTTGCCCGGCGGCCGCCGCGACAGCAACGCAAGCACGTTCCGCAATGCCGGTATCGGCGGCCACTGGTGGAGCGCCACTGAGAGCAACGCGAGTAGTGGCAACGCGAACAACATTGGCATTTACTGCAACGAGCGCATGGGCATTTATGTGAGCGACAAGAGTAACGGGTTTTCGTTGCGTTGCGTTAAGGACTGAGAGCGCCAGTTCGGCGCGTGTATATATAGGGTGGTGTAACTCCACCTCCGGCAAAGCTTAGCGAGCCGCCGGTACCGAGCCTTGGAGCCGAGTCCGCGAGATTGGGTTTAAGCGTAGGCACGGGAGTATGAGAGCCACAATATTTATGAAAACAGAAAGCATGTTCTATTGTCAATGGGCAAGTATGGTTTATGAGCAGTAACAAACATTTTTACGCGGTAAATTAACAATACCAAAATTTACGTTACGTTATGTAAAACGATGTAAATAATTAACAGAAAGGATACTATACAAATGTACTTGTTAAATCTGCTTATCAAAAATCCAATGTTAAGGACTTTGGTGGCAATTATTCCAATGGCTTGGGGATTGGTTGTATTAGATTTTTTCGGAATAGATTTGGGTTTTAGAAATAGTGACGGCAATATAACTGATAATGGGAAAGTTATTACTATTAGCATGTTTATTGTTATTGGAGTGTATATTTTTTTGACTAATTGGCTTGTACCGTTAATTGATTCTCGAAAAAATTCTAAGGCTCGAATACGGGAAACTTTAAACGCTCTAATCAAATCAATTCATGAAATTTCAGGCGTGGATGAGAATTATATCTCCGCTTCATTGTTTTTTGCTTTTGATGGAAATCGTGATAATTGCCAATACGTCGTTACAAGCAACAAACCCGGTTTACAGCAGAATATTATTCTAAATGAGAAAGGTTCATTTGGACGTTATCTGTTAGATGACAGCCCCCATGATTTTGAACTATTGAACGATGTAAAGAGCGAAGGGGAATTGAAAGGAAAATATATATTAAATTCACGTAATAAAGAAATGTTTGAGATAACTAAGAAGTATGGTTCAACAATTGGGTTAAGAATTATTGAGCATCCGGATAATCAAGCTTACGGTACTCCTTCCATACAAGCAGTCCTTTTCTCTTCTACTTTCGGCTATGAAATTGCAAACGATTCTATAGAATTGAAAAGAGAAGAAGTTAAAAGATTAATAGAAAGAGTTATTCTACCGCCCATCGTAATGCAAATTAAAACCGAGTTGACAATTTTACACAAAGCCACATTAGGACCATTTCGTTTTTTGCGAAAAAAATCTGTGGTATCTCAGTTCCGTGAGGGACAGACGACATAAGCCGAGCCATCTAATCGACGCTAATAAAACATAAATTCTATGAGAGGCATTAGGCAATCCTCTCACAATAAAATTAACAACGAAAGGAATGTTGAGTCTGCCTGCTCAACGAATGTAGCCATGCAGCTTTTCAAAAAACGTGAACTCCATAATACATCTTGTAAAGCATTTTTTTTGGCATCTATTGATTTTAACCGTGATTATCGAAATAGAATAGGCCATAATTTGGTATCGTTGCCAAAAAAATATGAGTTTGACGAAAATTTAGAAGAAACATACGACGGTCTAAAAAAATTCGCCATTAGCGTCCTTGAAAATAAACTACCAGAAGAATGTAAACAGCTCGTTGGTATTCCTATTTGTAAAGTAAAGGTTGAGCGTGTTTACGAGGGGAGCATTGAACTTTGCTTTACTATACCGGTTGAAGTAATTAATATCGCAAAGGACCTGTCTATTGATATAATTACGAAACTTTTGGCGGTGGCGATATCAAAAATACTGCTCAAATACTTTGAAACAAGGTACGGCCCCTATTTCGATATTGATGTTAAATCCATCAACTCTGTTTGCCAGTCATTCAATTATAAATGTCCAAAACCTTGTTTCTCAAGCACATTAAATATTATGCTATTGACTATCATTATAACGTTAATATTAAGTAATGCAATTAAGATTGTTGTCAGGTAAGACTACCCACAGCGGGGGGCCTTGCCTTTTAAAATTAACGCAGCCGCTATGTTCATTATGCAAAGACAATCCTTAACCCGTACACAAACTAAATAATCATTCTCAAAAGGTCAGCTCGTTTCGCGCGCCCCTTTTTTATAAACATTTAAAAGATTCCCCTCGCTTTTCGCTATGCTCTATACGTAATAATTACATAGATGCGAGAGTATGCGTACCAATGCCGTATTTTTAGAACAGCTTGTTTTCGCATTTATTATTTTACAGTTTAAAAAAGGAGGTTGTTGTGCAAACATTAAGCATAAAGATTTCTGACGCGGAATACGGAGCATTTGGATTCAGCAAAACCCAAATGAACTTTACCGACCTTTTGGAAATAGTAGAGGTAAAAATAGCAAAGCGATTGCTTGACGAAAGTTTGTATTATGCTGAAAAGTGCGGGCTTTCTGCTATGACAATGGACGAAATATCAAAAGAAGTCGGGGCTGTAAGAAAAAATGCAAAAAATCGTAGTTGATACAAATGTGTTTGTGTCCGCGTTAATACAAAATAGCTTCCCTAGAAAAATAGTGTATGATTTGCTTTTGGAGAAAAAAGTCGTACTATGCTTGTCATTGCCATTGCTATATGAGTATATAGAGGTGCTTTGTCGTGAAAAATTTTGCAAATACAGAGATTTCTTTCTGCGGGCTGAATCTATAATTTCGTTTGTAAAAAAAGAGGCTTTGATGTATTCACCGAAAATAAAATTAGATGTTATTTCGGATAAAGATGATAACAAAATACTCGAACTTGCAGATGAAAGTAATGCGGATTTTATCGTTACCGGAAACACAAATGATTTTACTTTACCCCAATATAAAAATACCAAAATCTTAATACCTCGAGATTATTGGCTCCTTTTTCATGAACGATGATTTCGCTCCAGCACTGATGTTAATGGTACCACTTCCAACAACAACAAACAGCTTTTGCGTGATTTTTTCTTCTATTCCTTAACTCGTACACAAACTAAACAATCATTCTCAAAAGGTCAGCTCGTTTCGGTCGGCCTTTTTTTAAATCGGGGGCGTAGATACACAAATTATCTTTAGTTGCTTTTGCGGTTTGTGTAATGTTCTTCTGCTGCAAGTATTTTTAGATTCCAAGTTTTTTCTTAATCTCATTTACAGGGATACCTTTTTCCAAGAGAGCCAATACCTCGGCTTGGCCCTCTATTTTCCCTTTATCATAAGAATTTTTTATTGCGTTTCGTTCGTAGCGCGTCTGGTTTAAATAGTGGATATAGGCTTGCTTTTCCTCTACTGTCATATCATCATAAAGGAGTTTCGCGCGCGCTTCTTTCAAACCCTGCGCCGTAAAACTCTCGGGGATTTCCGCGTTTTTAAGATAGTAAATCCACTCATCAAGACTGCTTTTAGCGACATTGTCAAAATCTTTAACGCACAATATGTAATATTCGGGATACAGGTCTTTAACATTATCTTTCGCGAAAAACTCTCTCTCATTTTCTGTCAGCTGCAATACC
Source organism: Chitinispirillia bacterium (assembly GCA_009784115.1). GTDB lineage: Bacteria > Fibrobacterota > Chitinivibrionia > Chitinivibrionales > Chitinispirillaceae > WRCH01. The sequence goes on along the minus strand of WRCH01000009.1, from coordinate 10,531 downwards.
GTATTGTTGTGAATGCCTCGGTATTCCGTAGAACCGTGATAGACGTAATCACTCCCGTTGCCCATCCGGAAATAAAGAATGTTGATATGATATATTTTGCGTACGTTGTAATAGTCATCCCCTATTGACAGATGCTCTGTTATCGCTTTGGATACTCCATAAAGCATTCTGTAATAATAATCAACCTCTTCGCTGTTCTGCATCTCAATTATAAGAAACTCGCCCTTACTGTTTTCTACAAATATATCTACACGGTTAAACTTGTCTTTGGCGTGTTCCTGATTCCCTTCGCTCTCCTTTATACTGATAATTTTTATATCTTCACCCAAGAGCACAGAGAGAAAACCCTCAAGCACGACATAATCAGCTTTATTGCGAAGCAGCCGTTTCAGCGCCCAGTCAAACCGAACTAGTTTGCGCTCTTTCATCGATTTATGTCTCCTTGGGGTAATTGATTTATTGATTCAAACAAAAATCGAATTTGGGAAGTAAAAATCAAGAGAATGTAATCCTCATCAAAGATAATTCCTGCCGGTTATTACTGGCAAACTAAATATGTAGAAGCTGTAATGGATGCGGTTCAAAATTACATATGGTTGGAGCGGAGTTACTTTTATTGCGTTACGATGGCATATTAAAATTAACGCAGCCGCTATGTTCATTATGCAATGACAAGCCGGCCTGCTCTAAAATAGAGGCAAAAACCATGCAAGTTATTTATTTCAAGCAATTTCATTCAGGGGATGTTTCCGCGACGTCATCGCACCATTTTACAATGTGTTCCAAATTCTGCACCGCTTTACTTTCAATTTGAGATAAGGTTGCCCTTTGCGATGTTGGTTATTTATATTTTTCAAAATGAAATTAATGAAACTCCGGCCCCCGGGGTCGATGACAAATAATAACAGGAGGAGATGAACATGTGTAAATCATTCCTTAAAAAAACCGCTGCTGTGATAGCTGTATCAATTGCAGCCTTTGCGGCAAACGCGCAAGCCAATGCCGGCTTGACAGGTAATACAGGGATAGGGATTGCTGCGCTCTTCCCCGGTGACGTTGGAATTGGGGATCACCCCGATGTAATCCGGGCGGACAATTTTGAAGGCTATAGCGTGTGGCGCGACCTCACAGCCGGCGGCTGGGGTGTTACAAACGGCGAGAACCCGGCGCCCGAAGGCACCCACGTACTTTTTTCGAGTGAGAACAAGGTTACCGGAACACAGTCCCTGCAGCTTGATCTGTTTGCGCGAAATTCACCGCGGCACACAGGGATCAGTTTAGACCTTGATCAAACTCAGCAGCAGGATCTCATTTTCGTCCGTTATTATCACAAAATATGCACTACCTATCACGTACCGCCCGGTATTTCCAATCATAACGGAACCAGCGTTTCATCCCGATACTGGAGCAGCGGTCCGGCGCACATGGGGCCGGGTAAAGCTGCCGACGGTACAAATAAATTCCTTATTCAGTTAGAAAATTCGGCGGCTGCAGGATATGACGGTTACAGCATGAAAGCGTATATTTATCACCCCGAGCAGCGCTACAATTACGAAGGATCCGTGCCAATCCCGGGAATGTCGGCAAGGAGTCCGGGAGAGCCGTGGCGGGCTGATGGTAATTACAGAGCCGGTGAGCAATACGGCGACGCTTTTTATCCCGATGGTGAGGTCATGCCGTGGAATCACTGGCGCGGCGACTACGGCCCGGAGTTTGTGCCGCTCCCCAAATTCTTTGTTGAACTTGGCAGATGGTACTGCTACGAGCTTATGATAAAAGCCAATACTCCGGGTGAGCGTGACGGCAGGATTACCGCCTGGATTGACGGAGAAGTTATCATGGATTTCCCGAATATGCGGCTGCGTGATATAAATGATTTAAAAATAGATCAGGTGGGATTCACTTTCGGATCCAATGTAATTCCTGTTAAAACCAGCGCCTGGTACGATAATATTGTTATCGCGACGTCTTACATAGGGCCGATTAATTTTACAGACGCGCCTATTGCCCCTCCCCCGCCGCCCCAAACCGATCCGCAAGGCAGTTTCAGGGTTCTGCTTACAGTGCGTGAATCTATCGGTGACGCGGCTAACCCTCCATTTAGAGGCGCGCCGATCACGATTACCGGTGACGGTACTTACACGGCGAAGGTTTACACGATGGAGTATGATAGTTTTACGGGACTCGCCCTTGAGAGCGAGGCGTTCGTCCCTGCGGGCTGGGAGGACGCTGTCATAACATTTGATGAGGTTATAGTCAGAGGTGTGCCGGCTCCCGAAACTAAGCAGGGCATTGTGACTCTCATTGATGTGTCTCTTGGTAATACGCGGGGCGCCACTCCCCTTTTGAACAGGGATGGCAGCGTAAACGCTCAATTGTGGAACGGCTGGCAGTCGTCTACTCAAAATCACCTTACCGACACAGCTACGGTGGCTCCGCGCCGCGGCCACATTGGTTTTGGCGCTCCGGGTATCTCAATGATTACCGCTATAGAGGTCACGTTTACGGTAACCGGCAGCCCTGTTACCTCAATTCTTTCACCTGACAGGGTTATCCCGAATGTTGGCGGTAATAAAGACATTGGGGTTGAAAATTTTCAACCCGTACAGGCGTTATCATTCACCGCAGGCCCAAATCCTGTGACAAAATCATCGGGAATGGTAAATTTCTTCGCAGGGGCACCCCTCGCGGGTGCCCTTTATGCCGCACCCATCCGCGGTACATTGACGATTTACAACGCGTCAGGCAATATCGTCAATAAAATCCGCGTCACCGATGATATCAACCGTGGGGGCGCGATTAATCGCACCCGTACAGATGACGCCGATGAGCCGAGGCGCATTATCGGATCATGGGATTTGACAGACCGTAAAAGCCGTCCCGTATCCGAGGGAACGTATTTGGTTAAGGGCACGATCACCACATCAGACGGAAAGAAGGAACGCGTTTCGATGATGGTGGGCGTCAGGTAATACCCCGTAGGGGCGGCCCTCGCGGCCGCCCGTCCATTATCATAAGTCCCAAACCACGTATCACCATGAGTTCCCGTGGCCGGAAGAATATCCCCTTATCGGTCAAAAAAAATCTAATTTAATCCTGTTACCCTTTCACCGCAATATTTATTTTTAATCTCTTTTCACGGATCATTAGATCCTCACAGCGGGCATAAATACGGGGGCGGTAAAAATGAGCAAGGTCAGACGGTTATTTGTTGAAAAACGTGATGGGTACGATGTTTATGCGAATAAACTTTTTCTTGATTTCAAGGAAAATTTGGGTATTTCAGGGCTGAGCGGAGTCAGGACAATCAACCGATATGATATAGAAAGTTTGTCTGATGAACATTATCAATCCGCAAAAAACATTGTTTTTGCTGATCTTTCTGTTGATAATGTTTATGATGAAAGTATCGCTTTGGGGGATGGAGACCGGGTGTTTGCGGTCGAGTATCTTCCCGGACAATACGACCAGAAAGAAGATAACGCCGCTCAATGCGTCTCGCTTCTTACTCTCGCTGAACGTCCCGCTGTGGCAGCAGCTCTGGTTATTGTCCTCAAAGGAAATATCAGCGATGACGAGTTCGCAAAAGTAAAACGCTGCGTTATAAATCCTGTTGATTCAAGAGAAGCATCTTTTCATAAGCCTGATACACTTCATATCAGCGTTGATACTCCCGCAGATGTAGCAATACTATCAGGGTTGATCACTATGAGTGAAGACGGTCTTGAAAAGATGAGGAACTCTTTGGGATTAGCCATGAAGTCCGAAGACCTTCTATTTTGTCAGCAATATTTTAGAGATACCGAAAAGCGCGATCCTACTATTACAGAGATCCGCATGCTTGATACGTACTGGTCGGATCACTGCCGCCACACAACTTTTTTAACAAGCATCAACAATATTGAAATAGAAGAAGCGCCGCTCAATACTCCCGTAAAAACCGCATTAAAAACTTATGAAGACACACGGAAATTTGTTTACGGTGATAATCACAAAAAAGATATCACGTTGATGAATATCGCACAGATGGGGATGAAGGAACTGCGCAAAAAAGGGCTTCTAAATGATCTTGACGAATCAGAAGAGATCAACGCGTGCAGCATTGTCGTTCCCGCCGTGATTGACGGTAAAACTGAAGAATGGCTCGTCATGTTCAAAAACGAGACGCATAACCATCCCACAGAAATAGAGCCTTTCGGCGGCGCTTCAACCTGCCTTGGCGGCGGTATCCGCGACCCGCTCAGCGGACGTTCCTACGTGTATCAGGCGATGCGTATAACAGGCTGCGGTGATCCGCGTACGCCTGTAGAAAAAACGCTGCCGGGTAAACTGCCTCAGTCAAAGATCACTACTATCGCGGCCCGCGGCTACAGCTCTTACGGCAATCAAATAGGAGTTGCGTCAGGATTCCTTTCCGAAATTTATCATGACGGATATGTCGCAAAACGTATGGAACTGGGCGCTCTTGTCGCCGCTGCTCCAAAGTCAAATGTAGTACGCGGTGTTCCAGAATCAGGTGACATAGTGGTATTAGTCGGAGGCAGAACAGGACGCGACGGCTGCGGCGGCGCTACCGGTTCCTCAAAAGAGCAAACGGAGGAATCTATAACCGTATGCAGCGCAGAGGTGCAAAAAGGCAACGCCGCTATAGAGCGCAGAATCATCAGACTTTTCAGAGATCCGAAGATCAGCAGAATGATTAAACGCTGCAACGATTTTGGAGCGGGCGGGGTATCGGTTGCCATAGGAGAACTCGCTCCGGGGCTTGATATCAACTTGGACGCTGTCCCGGCAAAATACGCGGGTCTTGACGGAACAGAACTTGCCATATCGGAATCTCAGGAGAGAATGGCTGTTGTCATTGCGAAATCTGATTTGAAAAGTTTTGAAGACGCGGCAAACAGTGAAAACTTGGAAACCGCCGTCGTAGCGAGTGTTACCGATACGCGCCGTTTGCACATGAAGTGGCGCGGGAAAACGATTGTAGATATCAGCCGCGACTTTTTAGACACTAACGGTATATCACAAAATACAGAGGTAAAAGTAAACGCGCCGTCAAAAAATGACAATTTCTTTGCAAAGACACTTTCTGCAAAATGGAAAAATGGCGATCTGTCAGGCGCGTTTACAGAGACGCTTTCAGACATCAACATCTGCGGCAAAAGAGGTTTGGCGGAGATGTTCGACAGTTCTGTCGGAGCCGCAACAGTCCTCATGCCATTGGGCGGAAAGTATCAATCCACACCTGCTGAATTGATGGTTGCAAAACTGCCTGTGCTCAATGGAGAGACAAGTACCGGTACGGCGATGAGTTATGGTTATGATCCGAACCTGTCAAGCTGGAGTCCGTTCCACGGAGCGCTTTACGCGGTGGTGCATTCGGTTGCGAAAGTTGTTGCGTCCGGTGGTGACCATACTAAAATCCGTTTGACATTTCAGGAATTTTTTGAAAGACTTGGAAATGATAAAGCCCGCTGGGGCAAACCATTCGCCGCGCTTCTTGGAGCGTATCTTGCGCAAACAAAATTGAGTACTGCGGCGCTTGGCGGTAAAGACAGTATGTCAGGCACTTTTAAAGATATAAACGTACCGCCCACATTAGTTTCATTCGCGATTGCGCCTGTTGACGTATCTAAGACGATATCGCCAGAATTTAAAAAAAGCGGAAACGCTGTTTATCTTGTGTCAATTCCGCGTGATGAATTTGAGATGCCTGATTTCGATGTGCTTAATAAAAGCTACAGTGCTGTTACTGCTGCTATTAGTAAAGGTGATATTGTTTCCGCTCATACAGTAGGTCTTGGCGGATTGGCAGAAGCCGTATCAAAAATGTGTTTTGGTAATCGTATAGGATTTAGTTTTGACGACGGTATCAAGGCATCACAGATTTTTACGCCTGATTATGGTAACTTGGTGATTGAGATCAACGGCAATAGTGATAATGTAAAGAACATTTTTGGGGATGATGCAAATATTGAGCTTTTGGGATTTACCACTGACAAAAAAGAGATAAATGTTTGCGGCTCAAAAATTGATTTGGAACAACTTTATGCGGCTTGGGAAAAACCTCTTGTAAAAGTTTTTCCGATAGATGCACCTCAACCGGCATGTTCAACAGAAATCAAGGATGTTGCAAAAAATCCGACAAAAACGATTTCTCCATATAAAGGCGTGAAGATTGCAAAACCACGCGTGTTGATTCCTGTCTTCCCCGGAACATGCTGCGAATACGATTGCTCTAATATCTTTAACAAAGCGGGCGCTCAAAGCGATTTCTTTATCCTCAAAAATATGAAACTTGGGGATATGGAAAAATCCGTGAAAGAGATGGCTGATAAAATTGCTAACGCGCAGATCATTATGTTCCCGGGAGGCTTTAGCGCCGGTGATGAACCGGACGGCGCCGGTAAATTTATCCCCGCGTTTATGCACCATCAACGCATTAAAGACGCTATCGCTGAATTTCTTTCTAAACGGGATGGACTCATGCTTGGAATATCCAACGGATTTCAAACCCTTATCAACTTGGGACTTGTACCTTACGGTGAAATACGTAATGCTGAGAAAAACAGTCCTACATTAACATTTAATACTATCGGACGACATATATCAAGAATCGCCTATACAAAAGTATGTTCGACTAATTCGCCCTGGCTATCTAATGTAAAGATCGGCGATGTACACGCAATTCCAATCTCTCACGGAGAAGGACGTTTTGTCGCTTCAAAGGAGCAGCTTGATGCGCTTACAGAATCCGGACAGATCGCAACAAGATACGTTAATTGTGACGGCGAATATGAAAACACTATAAACGGAAACAGCAACGGTTCCTGCGGAGCGGTAGAGGGAATATTGAGTCCAGATGGCCGAATCTTTGGCAAAATGGGACACTCCGAACGCATAGGAAAATGGGTCGCGAAAAATATCTATGGTGAAAGCGATCAGAAAATTTTTGAATCTGGGGTTAAGTACTTTTCTTAACTATGCCGGTAAACGGCACGCGTTTACACTGCACCGCACGCAGGGCCGGCTCTGCCGCTTAGCGGCACAGTGTAAACGTGTGCCGTGATTCGGTATATTTGTTACCTGCTGATATATCCCGATACAAGGAAATCTTCGCCTAAAGTTTGATGGGTGATTTTATTGAGACAAAGAGAGTTCGATATCGGCAAGCCTTTTGAAAAAAGCAAACCCTGTGAACCATTGCCTAAAATTTTGTTTCCATAGAAGAGATGTACCTTGTTGACAAATCCGTTTTCGAGGAACCCGCTTGCCAACTTCTGACCGCCCTCCATAAAAATGCTGGTGAGCCCCTCGTTATACGCCATGTCAAGAAACTCAGCGATGCTCTCTTTGTATTGAGGGGATGATGTATGCCAGTATTCAATATTATCAACGCGTTCAATAAATTGTTTTTTGCTGTTTCTGACGACAACTATGCTTCTTGCTTCATTGTAATGGGTAGAAAAGTAACTGCTTTGCGGGATGTTTTTATCCGACGAAAAAACAATGCGTGCCGGAAAATAAATTTTTCTCCCGCAGCGCGCGGTGAGTTTAGGATCATCACACAGCAACGTATTTTTACCTACGGCTACCGCGCTGTGGCATCTTCTTAATTCTTGAACAAATTGCCTTGACTTCTCGGACGTTATCCACTTGGATCTGTTTTGTTCATCGGCAATGCGGCCGTCAAGCGTCATCGCAAGTTTTAAAGTGACCCAGGGACGCTTTTTTGTTATCGCCCAAAAGAAATCTTCGTTGATAAGCGCGGCTTCATCCCTGAGTAAACCTGACTGCACGGTTATACCGTGTGACTTAAGCTGCCGCAAGCCTTTGCCGCTTACAAGCGGATTGGGGTCTTTCACTGCGATCACCACTCTTTTTATGCCGCTCTTTATAATTTCATCTGTACATGGCGGAGTGCGTCCAAAGTGTGAGCAGGGTTCAAGCGTAACGTAGAGCGTCGCTCCAAGTGCCGCGCCCTTTGCCTTACGCAAAGCAGTTTTTTCCGCGTGCGGGCCTCCGTATACACCGGTCGCGCCAACGCCTGCAATTTTACCGTAAGCATCAACAACAACGGCGCCAACTGCCGGATTGGGGAATGTTTTCCCTTTCGCTCCGTGACCAAGCTCCAAGGCTCGCTGCATGAAAAATTTATCTGTTTCTGAAAAAGCCATATCTTAAAATATAACTTTTATAAATATAACTATCAACAGATTGAATAGGCATCCGATGATAAAAAAAAGAAACCACGTCCCCGATTACAAGCGGAACTTCTAAAAATACCAATTTGGGGTCTAAATCTTCTTCAAAATCTCAATCAAACCCTCTTTAACTATTTCAAGAGAATTCTGATTTGTAATATCACCGGATTTTGACAAGTAATCTCTGATTATAACCTCTCTCATTTTTTTGCCAACAGCTTCGCCAAACAGCTCTTCCGGCGTTATTCCCAGCTCTACAAAACGCAGAAGTTACATTTTTACGTCTTTGACATTTGCTAATTAGTTTGATTAAAACAATCGTGTTTATTAAGGTACAGACAGTGCGATATTTTGTTTGTTGACATAGCTGTTTTGAGCGGTGGTGAGGTTCAAGCGACGCTGTTCTAACAGTAATTTTTCTATAGGGTCTATACCAATGGAACTCAAATTGTTTTTCAGCCGTGCCCTGTGGGAAGCGCAGGCCAGGTGAAAGGCATCTTTTGGAAATCCGTTTACCCGGCATTTACTGCGGCGTGAACAGCACTTTTCAACCGCTTGATAAAGGTCGTGTTTTTCTACAATTTCAAGACAAAGAAAAGCTTCGTCAAAACTTTCAATGGCTGATTTGAGACTAACCAATGCGTTCTTGTCTCTCGCATCGCAAAGGTGAAGTTCCTGAGATAAAAAGGTGTACTCCGCAAGGATAATTGTTTGAGGGTTAGCGCTTTTTTGAGCCTGCTTAAAAGCCACCATAGCATTAGCTATGCCCTTTTCGTAAGCAATACGCCCCTCTTGCTCCTTTCCTCTGGTTGCAAAACCCTTACGGCCAAAATTAATGTTCGATACTGCCGCATTAACGCTATCTACTAAGCCAATCAGCTCCAAACTCCGCCTCCGCTTCCGATAGATTCCAGCCGCTGTTGATAAGGTAATCAACTCCAACTTTCTCTTTCATTACCTTTGCCAAAAAAGGAGGCATGGGAGTAGTCTTCATAAGACGTATATATCCTTCATGATCCCCCGCGTCCGATAATTCTAAGGCTTTTAGCGATATATCCAACTTCTCATCCAACGACATTGTTTCTTTAGCCATACATACCCCCTAACTGAAATTTTGTGATTACACGCCGTAACCGAAGCAAGGGCTTATAATTATCAGCCCCAACTTAATAATAATATACAAAACTTCACACAATAATGCTATCCAAAATCATACTCAACGCGAAAATCCTAACGGCTGCTGCTTAATGAAATAAAACGTATTTGGACGGGGATATCTATAATGGAAAGTTAAATCAGCGGAACTTCTAAAAATATCAATTTGGGGTCTAAATCTTCTTCAAAATCTCAATCAAACCCTCTTTAACTATTTCAAGAGAATTCTGATTTGTAAGAAAATAAGTATAAAAGACGATACCGTTGGTACGCAGGAGCGTTGCAACAGACATTCTGCATCCATTTTGAAAACAATTTGTTTTTCTATGTTGTAACATATCTCTAAATAAAATACAATATCAATTGAGGAGCGGAGATGTTTTTTGATTTAATTTCCGCTTGTATTTTATATCGCTTAATTTATATTTATAACTTCTTAGATACGCTTACTTCTCAGTATTTTCTCAGAAATATCTCAACTCTTAGTTTTCGGTATTTATTCCCGGTTCCCGGATGTGTGTTTTTGATCAGGATTTACAGAATTTTAGGATTAGCAGGATTAACCTAAACGTTTTTGAGGTAATTATGATAACCGGTACGATTGCAACAAGCGAAAATATGGGTAAAGGCGAAATAGTGCTGTATCAGCCGAATGATACTGTCGCGGTTGAGGTTCGGTTAGAAGAGGAGACGGTTTGGCTGACTCAGGAGCAAATGTCACTATTATTTGGCCGCGAAAGGTCTGTTATAACAAAGCATATCCGTAATATCTTTGCAGAGGGTGAGCTTGGCGAAAAAAGCAATGTGCAAAATTTGCACATTCCAAATTCTGATAAACCGGTTACGTTTTACAATCTTGACGTAATTATTTCGGTTGGTTATAGGGTTAAATCGTTTCAAGGCACTCAGTTCCGTATTTGGGCTACCCAAATTTTAAAAGATTACGTTCTAAAAGGCTACGCTGTAAATCAACGCTTTGAACGCATAGAACACCGTGTCACCGAAACCGAGAAAAAAATAGATTTCTTCGTAAAAACCGCCCTGCCGCCAGTGCAAGGCGTATTCTTTGGCGGACAAATCTTTGACGCTTACGTTTTCGCCTCAGATCTTATAAAATCGGCAAAGAAATCAATCGTACTGATAGATAACTATGCGGACGAAAGCGTTTTAGT
>WRCH01000008.1 GCA_009784115.1 Chitinispirillia bacterium | reverse complement strand
TGGTACGGTTACGCGCACGCAACCCCAGGGCTGAAGCCCTGGGTTACAATCTAAGCTCCCCTAAAGGGGCGCTGGAAACGGAGAAACATGTAGAAAAATCCTTAAGTTGACTGCATTGCGGTCCTGCGTGCAGCTGCGTGCGGCGCAGTGCCAATTTATGCCGTACACCGGTATATAATCAGCTCCCGCGTTAAAACGAAACAAAGTGTTTCATATTAGAACACTCGTTATTGGCTTGTCTCTCAAATCAGCCAAATACAACCCCGAAAGCCATTTGGCACACGAATTGCTTAATTTGGGGTCAACAAATAATTGGTTTAATTTATCAACACTTTTTCAGGAGGATTTAATATCATGAACGTAAGACCGATGGAAGACCGCGTCATCCTCAAAGCTATGGACGCTCAGGAGAAAACAAGCGGCGGAATCTACATCCCCGATAACGCAAAAGAGAAGCCGCAAAAGGGCGAAGTTGTAGCTGTAGGCCCCGGCAAAACTAATGACAAAGGTCAGAGAATAGAGATGACTCTCAAAAAAGGCGATAAAGTCCTCTATGGCAAATACGCGGGCACAGAGGTAACTGTTGACGGCGTAGAATATCTCATAGTTCGTGAGAGCGATGTTTTGGCTGTGATTTAAAGACATGTGTTGATTATTAATTGTCAAAAATAAATCTTATTAAATTAAGGAGACTGTAAAAGATGGGCGCAAAGATGCTTGCTTTTGAAACTACCGCGAGAGAGAAACTTTTAAAAGGTGTTGATGTACTTGCTAACGCGGTTAAGGTTACTTTAGGTCCCCGCGGACGCAATGTAGTATTAGAAAAGAGCTGGGGCTCCCCCACTGTGACAAAAGACGGCGTCACAGTCGCTAAAGAGGTAGAGCTTGAAGACAAGTTCGAGAACATGGGCGCTAAAATGGTGAAAGAGGTCGCGTCAAAAACTTCTGACGTCGCCGGTGACGGCACCACAACAGCCACAGTGCTCGCTCAGGTGATCGCTCACCTTGGAATCAAAAATGTAACAGCCGGCGCGGACCCAATGGCCATCAAGCGCGGTATGGACAAAGCTGTTAAAGCGGTTATCGAACAGCTCAAAAAAGACTCGAAGCCCATAAGCGGCAAAAAAGAGATCGCTCAGGTAGGATCTATCAGCGCGAATAACGACGCAGCCATTGGTGATCTTCTCGCCGACGCCATGGAAAAAGTCGGTAAAGACGGCGTTATCACTGTTGAGGAAGCAAAGAGCATGGACACCTCTCTTGACGTTGTAGAGGGGATGCAGTTTGACCGCGGCTATCTGTCAGCATATTTTGTAACAAACGCAGACAGCATGGAGTGCGTACTCGAAGAGCCTCTTATTCTCATCTTCGACAAGAAAATCAGCGCTATGAAAGACCTGCTGCCGCTTCTTGAAAAAGTCGCTCAGATGGGCAAAGCGCTTTTAATCATCGCTGAAGACGTTGAAGGCGAAGCCCTTACGACTCTCGTAGTAAACAGACTGCGCGGCACTCTAAAAATAGCGGCGGTAAAAGCTCCCGGTTTTGGCGACAGAAGAAAAGCGATGCTTGAGGATATCGCGGTTCTCACAGGCGGTAAGCTGATCTCCGAGGAAACCGGATTGAAGCTCGAAAACACAGCTATTGATGATCTTGGCCGCGCGAAAAGAATTGTTATCGACAAGGATAACAGCACAATTATTGAGGGCGCAGGCAAGGCTTCAGACATTAAGGGCCGCGTGGGTCAGATCAGAAAGCAAATCGAAGACACAACTTCAGACTACGACCGCGAGAAACTCCAGGAGCGTCTCGCGAAGCTCGCGGGCGGCGTTGCGGTGCTTAAAATCGGCGCAGCGACAGAGACCGAAATGAAAGAGAAAAAAGCCCGTGTAGAAGACGCTCTGCACGCTACGCGCGCAGCGGTTGAAGAGGGTGTTGTCCCCGGAGGCGGCGTCGCGCTCATCCGCGCTGTCGCCGCTATCGAAAAACTCAAGCTCGAAGGTGACGAACAGATCGGCGTTGACATCATCAAACGCGCCTGTGAAGAGCCTTTGCGCATGATAGTAACTAACGCGGGCAAAGAGTCATCCGTAGTATGCAATGAGGTTAAAAACGGCAAGGGCGCTTATGGCTATAACGCCTACAGCGACACCTACGAAGACCTTATGAAAGCCGGCGTGATCGACCCGACTAAAGTAACACGCAGCGCGCTTGAACACGCGTCGTCTATCGCAAGTCTTATCCTAACAACTGAGTGCGTCATTTCCGACAAACCGGAGAAGAAAGAGAAAGCCGGCGGCGGCGCTGGAATGCCCGGCGGGATGGATGAGTATTAATAAAAAAACGGGACGATAACTATCGTCCCGTAAAAGTACGTCAGACATGTAAGGGCGGATGGCAACTCGTTTATTTCTGAGTAAGCCAATCTGCCCGTTTTGTGTGGATTTTCTTCAACTTCCTGAAATAATTTTATGCTGTTTGCGTTTAATTTTTCTACCATTGTGTCCACGTTTTTAACTTCTATTTAAAAATCTCGAATTGCATCACGGAAAGCGAAAGACTCTCCATCGGTTGACGATGAACGTTACGAGGGACATTACCATCCTTTGGTGAAGTTTTTTTAAAAAAATTTTTATTAAAAACATGGTTAATTGATTTTTCCCATATTTTGCGTTTAGCTTGGTGAACTAATTTTTAATTTTTATAAAAAATGTCTTGCATGGCGCGTGGAAAATGTTTATATTAATAAAAAAGACACTAACCTTATAAAAGGAGTTCGATATGAAAAAGTTCTTTACCGCAGTAATGATGTGCGCGGCGCTGGCGCTGGCGCTCTCTGCCCAATCGGTTATTATCCGCGACAGTTTTGAGGTTAATTTTGACGGATGGACAAATGCCGGCGATTACACCCAGCTCACCGCGGTCAATGGGGCGGGGTACAATTTTTCCCGCGGGATGATGGTGACGGAGAGGAAATCGCCTGATGACGGCGCGGTATCAGATAAGGGTTTTTATGTTGACGGCGGCGAGACGTACAACTACAGCGTGTATGTCAGACACACTGGGTCTTCGTTAGAAACATTTAATTTGACTCTCAGCTGGTTTATGCCGGACGTCAATACCTACGGATCGAAAGTTATCGCGGCAGGAACCGCGGTTCCTAATAAATGGACGCCGCTCACCGCTGCCTACGCTACACCTAAAGGCAGTCTCAATCCAACATTTTTCATTACCACAAATAGTACGATTGATTTTTACTTTGACGAGTTCGTGATAACAGGAAGGAATACAAATCTCACGAAGATGACGGCAGCGGCGTCCACACCGGCCAATGTTGGTCTCAAGGATATTTACGCAAGCCACTTCCGCGTAGGCAACATCCTTAACGGCACAACGGCGAACAGCACAAATATACAGAATTTGATCCGGCTTGAATACAACAGCGTTACAGCGGAAAACGAGCATAAACCCGATGCTACAATGTCAAGAACTAACTCTACCAATACTAACATCAGAGCAGTTTTCAACATCGGCGCGGCAAGGATTATGGAGTTTTGTGTGAGACATAACATTCCCATGCGCGGACACGTTCTTTTTTGGCACGGTCAAACCCCGCAATGGTTTTTCCTGCAAAATGTAAGCGACGCTACCGATTACCGCAATCATGCCAACAGCGCGATTCCGTGGGCTTCGGCGGCTACTATGAATTCGCGTATCGACAGTTACACGCAAAACTTGTTCGCTCTGTACCGCACTCAATATCCCGCGCTCAATCTTTACGCTTATGACGTGGTAAATGAGTTTGTAAGGGTTTCGGGTACGGCGGGGCCGCGGCTCCCGGGATTTGACCTCGAAGGCGCGGGCGGCGCGGGCGCCGCTCCGGGGAACTCTCCGTGGCAGGCTATTTACGGAAACACTAATACAAGCTGGGTGAGAACCTGCTTTGAAGCGGCGCGCAGACACGCTCCCGCGCATACAAAACTTTTTTATAATGATTATAACGAGTTCGACCCAACAAAGCGTGATTACATCATAAATACTTTCCTGCGGCCGCTCTACACTGCCGGTCTTTTAGACGGTATGGGTATGCAGGGGCATATAAGCGCCGACCCGAGTACGACGCACTGGTCAAACTTAAACCGCTACCGCGAAGCCATGACAAGATACGCGCAGATAGGCCCGGGTTTTGAGGTTCAAATCACCGAGTTAGACGTTGTTACAAATCAGGGCAGCGATACCGATAACAGCAATTTTTTAAGCAATCAGCCCAATGTATATAGGGCTATTTTTGAACACGCGATAGCTATAAACGCAGATCCCGCAATGGGAAATTTTACGGCTATATGTATGTGGGGGCCCGACGACGGCAACTCATGGATTACAAGACGCGCGGGCAGAACTAACGCGGCGCCGCTGCTTCATGACCGTAATTTGAACCGCAAGCCCGCTTATGACGCGGTTGCGGGGATAGTTCCACAGCCGCAGTGGGGCGACGGGAATAATCCAACTTTCGGCAATAACAGCACGCTTCCTGTTTGTGACCCGGTACCAAGCGGCTTTATATTTTTACACACCTTTGAGGACGGGTGCGGCGTACAGGGCTGGACGGGACGCGGAGCCGCGTCTGCCGCGGTCTCAAGCGCCCAAAAGTTTGGCGGCGAGAGATCGCTTATGGCAAGCGGACGCACAGCCGAATGGAACGGCGCGGCGTTATCCTTAAGCACAGCTGCGTTTGTCCCGGGCAGCAGCTACAGTTTCAGCGTGATGGCACTCTATGATGACGGACGCCATACAATGGACATTAGAACAGACACCATCCAGCTTACGATGCAGTATGATCTCCGCGATACGACCCGCTATGCTCAAGTGGCGGTAGCGCAGGCAGAGAACACGCAGTGGGTTCAATTGGCAAACACAAGCTTCGCTATACCCGCCGGCGCTTCGAATGTGCTCTTATACGTTGAAATGCCGAGATCTTTGCACAATTTCTATATTGACAACGCCTCAGCCGCGGCGGCGGGAAGAGTAATCAATCCCAATGGTACGTTAGGCGGCCAGACAAATATTTTGGGAAGCAACAACGCGCGTCATACGCAGCCGCTTATAGCTGTAAGAGGGCGGACATTGGCCATCAACGCGTTAGATGGTTCCGAAGTTAATATAAGGATTGTGAATTTGTCAGGAAGGACAGTCGCGAGTTTTAACGCGAACGGCAGATCAAACTTGTCATTGCGCAAAATTCCCGCGGGAAGTTATATCGTGGAAGCAAGACGCGTTAAGGATGGTAAAAAGATGGTGTCTAACGTGGTGTTGAGGTAAATAAAAGGAGAATGTCGTGAATAAAGTAAAACGGAATCGTATTTTTATCCTGACAATTTTAATTGCTGCCATCGCGGCCCCGCTTCTGGCTAACCCAATCCTGAGCCACAAGTACACCGCCGACCCTCAGCCTATTGTTTGGAATGAGAGGCTTTATGTCTACGCTTCCAACGATGACCAAAGCCCCCCTAACGATTACTTGATTCAAGCCTATACGTTAGTCTCCACCGACGATATGGCGAACTGGACTGATCACGGCGAGGTGTTTCGGGTGCCCCGTGATTGGAATCGCGGAACCGCCGCTTCTGCCCGCGCTTATGCTCCGGGCGCCGCTGTTCGCAGGGATTCGGTTTTTCTTTATCCCTGCGGTGCGGGAGGTCCGGTTGGGGTTGTAACCGCGGCCAGTCCATACGGGCCTTTTAGGGATGTGTTGAGACCGGCGAACGGGGGGACGACCCCGGCGCTCGTTGACAGAAATACGTGTACAAACTGCAACGTTCCTTGGCTGTTTGATCCGGCCGTGTTTGTTGACGACGACGGTCAGGCGTATCTGTACTACGGCGGCGGTAACGCAAACGATACTCCCGGCCCCGGCGAAAATTTCCGCGTGATAAGGCTCAATGACGATATGGTTTCTCTGCGCAGAGAAGCCAACAACACAATAAACGCGGTAACCATTCACGCGCCCCGCTCCTTTGAAGCCGCTTACATGCACAAGCGCAATGGTATCTACTATTTTTCTTATGTCAACAATTTCGCCGGCGGCGACGGGCAGCCAAACGCGGCTATCATGTATATGACGGGCGACAATCCTATGGGGCCGTTCACTTTTAGAGGTCCGGTACTGCGCAACCCGGCGATCGGCAATCAAAACATCAACAGGCACAACAACAATCACCAGGCGATTATAGAATATAAAGGCAAGTGGTACATGTTCTATCACGACCGCAGGGTGGCAAACGCCAATAATGTCCCAAGCGATAACGCCAATCTGCGAAATATCAGCGTAGACTCTTTGGTGTACAATGCCGACGGTACGATGAGAGAGGTCGTAGTTACACATGACGGCGTCGCGCAGATAAAGAACTTTAATCCATTCACTACCATAGGCGCGACAACACTGAACAGGCAATCAAGCACTCCAACGGCAACCGGGCATCCCGGAATGAGAGCCGATTCAATACCCGGCGAAGGCATGATACTCACAAGACTTGCCAATAACAACTGGATTCGTCTTAAAGGAGTTGATTTCGGCGCCGGAGCTTCCAGAGTAACGGTGCGCGCCGCAAGCAACAATTCATCCGGCGGCACAATTGAGTTTAGAACAGGAAGCCCAACCGGAACTCTAATTGGAACCGTAACCGTAGCGTCAACAGGCAGCTGGACCGCCTATAGAAATTTTGAAGCGGATATTACAAACGCAGCCGGAGTTCAAAATTTTCTTTACCTTGTGTTTAGGGGAACCGGTTCGGAGCTGCTCCGTTTGAGCTCGTATCAATTCCACCAAGCGGCCGCGGGGCCCGATGCGGACGGATACTTCTTCCATCATACGTTTGAAACATCCGGTAACGTAAACGGCTGGGAGCCCCGCTTTGGCGCCGGTACGGTTGCAAACGTCAACACGCAGGCAGCTAACGGTTCAAGGTCGCTTGCCGTAAGCGGCCGCACCGAAAATTTTCAAGGCCCGTCGTTAAGTCTCAGTACAAGTATATTTGTCCCCGGCAGCAACTACAGTTTCAGCGTCTTGGCGATGGCTCAGAGCGCCGTAACATTCAAATACACGCTGCAATATAACTTGGGCACAGAAACCTTTTACGAGGAGATTGATTCAAAAGAGGCGGTATCCGGCCAGTGGGTAATGCTTGAGAATCCGAGATTCCCGATCCCGACCGGTGCGGCGAATCTTGTGCTGTACGTAGAGACGCCGGGTTCCACGGTGAACTTTTTTATAGACGACGCGATGGGCGGCGCAGAAAACGCGCAGGCTCCGGGGCGCAGCGGAGCGACGTCGATACAAACCGCTCAAAACAACATACGCGGCAGTCATCAAATGGTAACAGTCAGAGCGAGAATGCTGAATGTAAACGCGCCCGCCGATTCAAAGGTACAGATAAGAGTTGTCAGCATGGCAGGAAAGACAGTCGCTAAATTCGATACGCAGGGCAGCTCAAAAATATCCTTGCGTGAAATCCCGGCGGGCGCGTATATTATTGAGGCAAGGGGAGTTAAGAATAATACGAAGCTGGTGTCTAATGTCGTGTTGAGGTAGATATTGATTTCTGAAAGGTTTTATCATGATGTACGTAAAAAAAATTACATGGGTATTGATGGTTATGACTTTTTCGGGCAGTGCAATAGCGCAAGACTATTCGCTCATACCCGTTAGAACCAACACAACAGCCACGATTACCGCGCACAGAGACGGT
Organism: Chitinispirillia bacterium; assembly: GCA_009784115.1. Lineage (GTDB taxonomy): Bacteria > Fibrobacterota > Chitinivibrionia > Chitinivibrionales > Chitinispirillaceae > WRCH01. The sequence goes on along the minus strand of WRCH01000008.1, from coordinate 43,143 downwards.
ACGCCTGTAGGCAATACGATTACTGCAGAAGCCAACGCGGTAGATACCCTTAGAATCCCAATGTCGGAAAATACTTCTGTTACGCAATTGGGTTTACGTGCGCAAAACGCTCCGGCAATTACACATACGCGCGGTACGGTCACGTTGAATTTGCCGGGCAATTCCGCGTATCAAAAAGCTAATATTTCTGTCTACTCGTTAGACGGCAGGCGCGTTATGGGCGCGGCGGCAGACGCCATTCACAGGACAGCCGGTATATCACGCCAAAATTTGGCGGCGGGCGCTTATATGATCAGGGTTCGTGGAGCGGACAGATCTCATACAAACGCTTTCCGCGTCTCACACCGCGGCGGAAATTTTAACATTAACGTATCGTTTACGGGCGGCGCAGGGAATCCGCGTTCAGCGAACGCCGCAAATGCTGTCGGCGACATAACAATAACCGTTGAACCAACAAGGGCCGCCGTTACTTTCGGTTATCAATCCCGCGTGGTTCATTTCAGACCGGTAACCGGAACGCACCGATTGCAGACTATAAACTTGAGCGGTACTCCCGGACTAGGCACCCCCGTCACCGACACCGCGCGCACGGCAGCTGTCCGGCAGATGATGACTAATACTGTTCCGTCGGAGGCTACACGTGCTCCCACATCTGGTAACACCTACGGAACAAACCAAACTATCACCTATCCATCAAGCAGGTTCGGCGGAACTCATACGGCAGTTGTAGTTTTGCCGCCCAATCACGACGATGGCAGATTGTTTCCGGTCATGTATTTCGGTCACGGCATAACCGGCAGCGCACGGGCCAACGATATGAATTCCCGCACAATTCTTGGCAATCTCGTGGCTTCGGGAGAGGCTAAAGATATGATTATTGTGTACCAAAATCAGTGGACGCCTGTCACTCAGGCAGAAGTGGATGTCGGTAATACCATGCAGGCTATGAGCGCATACGCTAACTCCATTGACGACTGGGCGTCTAACCTCCACCCGTATATGTTGGAGAATTTCCCGGTGGCGCCCGGCAGAGAAAATGTCGCCATAACAGGATTCTCTATGGGCGGGAACATGGCGGTTCGTATATGGATGGCGCACCCCGATAAGATTGGGTTTGTCGGACTTGGCGACCCGCCTGCAGTTTCTACGACAGCTAATAATATCCGCGATTCCAGAGCGGGGGCGGCCAACGCTCCGAGACCGTGGCTGATATTCGTCAGCGGAGCGGAGCCTGAAGGCAACATCGTAGGCAATGGTCCGCAAAATATCAGCACCGCTCTCACGCAGCGCGGATTTGACAACGTTTGGCATTTTGTTCCCGGTTCAGGCCATAACCAAACTGTTATGACTCCGCACCTCTATAACTTTTTGAGAGGTATTTTTTAGAGTTTAGCGTAGTTTCTTAGCAGCTATACCGGTACACGGCACGCATCTGCACTGTACCGCACGCAACTGCACGCAGGGCCGGTTCTGTTGCTTGGCGGCACAGTGTAAACGCGTGCCGTCATGCAGTATACCCGCACCCCAAACGGGACGCAATCATACTTTTTATCCCTCTAAAACGCTTAAATTCCAAACATCGCCGCCGTCACAAATTTTTTATACGAAATATCTTGACTCTATCCCATGAAAGAAGTATTATTAATGGGTAGGCACGGGTAATTATAACGTGATAACGGGTTTGTACGGGTAGTTTTGGGGGATATGTGGCAAGTTTTTTCGGCAATTACGACCATTCTGTTGACGCTAACGGCAGAGTGAACATTCCTGCAAAGTTCCGCAAAGAGCTTCTGCCTGAGGATGAGGAGCGTTTTTTTGTCACATGCGGCCCCAAAAACAATCTTTGGATCTACCCCAAAACAGCTTGGTTTAAGCGTGTTGCGCAATTAAAGGCGCTTCCCGATACTCCAAAGAATCTTTCGCTTAAACAGATGATATTCGGTAATATGAACGACTCAACTCTTGACGCGCAAAAACGGATAGTACTTACCCTTTCTCTTATGAAACACGCTGGAATAGGTAAAGAGGTAACGCTTGTAGGTATGGCGAACTATATAGAGTTGTGGGATACCGCCAAGTATAAAGAGTGTCAGGAAGCGATGTCGGCGAGTTTTGATGACGCGTTTTTTGAGGCTGAAGCTGAGCTTGGCGGGATACAGTGAGCGGTTTGGTGTATCATGTTCCGGTGCTTCTAAATGAGACGCTCTCATTATTAGTGACTAATAATGACGGTATATATGTAGATGGCACTCTTGGCGGGGGCGGGCATTTCAGAGCGATAGCAGGGATTCTTTCTTATAAAGGTACTGCGATAGGGATTGACAGAGACGCTGAAGCTATCAAAAATGTCAATGAAAACGGCTTTGCAGATATCAAGGCAAAAGTGATTATAGAGCAGTCTCGGTTTTCACAGTTCGATTCAGTTTTAGGGAAATACGGTATTGACAGGATAGATGGATTATTTGTTGACCTCGGCGTTTCTTCCCGTCAAATTGACGAACCGGAGCGCGGGTTTATGTACATGAAAGAGTCTGATCTTGACATGAGGATGGATCAGGGAAAAGGGTTAACCGCGCGGGAGCTTCTTGAGGAAAAAAGTGAGAGCGAACTTGCGCAGATACTTGAAAAATACGGTGAAATCAGAAACAGCCGCAGAATGGCTGCGGTAATAAAAAACTATATGAAACATAACGCGCTTCTCACATCTTCCGATCTTAAAGCCTGTATCGTCAAGGAATATGGCGCTAATGTAAAGATACAGGTGTTTGCGAAATTGTTTCAGGCGCTTCGCATTGCGGTTAACAGTGAGCTCGAAGAGTTATCAGTTTTTCTTGATAAATCGGTAAAATATTTAAAAGAAGGCGGAAGGCTCGCGGTGATCTCATACCATTCGCTTGAAGACCGCATGGTAAAAGAATTTATGCGCAAAGGTGAAGAAAAGTGCGAATGCGGCCCCGAAGTGCTCATATGCAAATGCAAGAAAGTTGTATTATTTAAGCGCATAACTAAAAAGGTAGTTGCAGCAACGGAAGATGAGATCGCAAAAAATACACGCTCACGAAGCGCACGTTTAAGAGCAGCGCAGCGTACAGCAGGAGCATTGTCATAATGAACAGCGCGCGCCAAATAAAAAACAGTGAACCGGTTGTGCGTCTGCGCATAATGCTTGTTGGCGTTTGCATTGTAGTTATAGCGATGCTGGGGCCGCTTGCGCTTGTTTACAAACAGTCTTATATTAATCAGACGTCAATAAAACTTGAAGCCAAAGCGGATACCATTAATGCTCTCAACAGAGAGATCGCCGCGCTGAAACTTAAATCAAGCAGCCTCTCATCAACCGCAAGAGTTGAACGGCTTGCGAAGAGCTATGGGCTTGAGTATCCATCCTCCTCTCAGATAGAGGTTATTAAGGTTTCGGGCGTTAATGTTTACAAAGAGAGTTGGATGAGTAAAGTTTTTGATTGGGTAAACGGCTCTCTTTTAAGGGAACGAGGGTAGTGAATCAGTTTAAGATGAGGCTTGTGTTTGTTTCGGCGCTGCTTACACTGTTTTGTTTGACAGTGGTGTGGAAGCTCTTTACAATACAGATTATTGACGGAGAGAAATATACTCTGCGCAGTAAAAATCAGGCGGAACAAAGAAGAATAATAAACGCAAAGCGCGGCAATATTTATGACCGCAGAGGAACGCTTCTCGCGTCAAGTGTTCCGGGGCAGATTTCGATGAACTTGGAGGCGCTTGGGGTTGAAGAGGGGCGCGCGGGCGCAAAAGCTGTTTTACAGCGTATATATCCCGCGGGTGAAGTAGGGGGGCCTCTTCTTGGTTACGTGGGAAGAGATGGTTACGGTCTTGGCGGGGTGGAGTTTACTTTTGATCACCAGTTAAGGGGAGAAGACGGCTGGGAGATGGTTCAGAAAGACGGCAAGCACAGAACCTATAGAAAAATCGGGATGCCGGGCAAAGACCCCAAAGACGGCCACGATCTTCATTTGACAATTGATATGAATATACAAAGGATAGCGCAGTCGGTTCTTAAACAAACGGTAGAATCACTCAGCGCTAAGGGCGGGATGGTTATCATTATGGATCCTCACACAGGCAAAATTCTTGCAATGGCTAATGAACCGTCGTTTAATCCCAATATCCCCTCTTCGTTTACAATGAGTCAAAGACAGAATAAATCAATAAACCAGGTGTATGAACCCGGCTCAACCTTTAAACTTGTTACTGCCGCTATAGCTTTACAGGAGAATATGGTTCAAGAGAGTGATTTGATTGACGGCAACAATGGCATATTCGAGATCTTCGGGGAAGTGATTAGAGATGAAGTGCCGCGGCAGCTTATCACTTTCACAACTGCTTTTGCTGTCTCAAGCAACGTCTGTTTCGCGCGCGTAGCAAGCGGCTTTACAAACGATCTTTTCTTTCGCTACAACCGCGATTTTGGATTTGGGGCAAAGACCGGAGTCTCTCTCCCCGGTGAAGAGACCGGGATTCTGCATCCGGTGCGCTCATGGTCGGGCCGTTCAAGAGTTACTATGGCTATGGGCTATGAGATATCCGCAACATTTTTACAAATGATGCTCCCTTATGCGGCTGCGGCAAACGGCGGTGTGCTTGTATCGCCTGTTATCTACGAAAAGATAACGCGGCAAAACGGTTCGGTTGTTATGAGCTCAGATGTAAAGCCGGTGCGCAGAGTCGTTTCTGAAGACGTATCTGTGACACTTCGCAGAATGCTTGCCGATGTGGTTACAAACGGAACCGGAAGATTAGCCGCAGTGCCGGGTGTTAGCGTGGCCGGTAAAACCGGAACAAGCAGAAAGCCTGAAGCGGGCGGGTACTCAAGGACAAGGCACTGGTCGTCATTTATCGGATTTCTCCCCGCTGATAATCCTGTACTTTTATGCGGTGTGGTGATTGACGAACCGTCAGGTATCACAGGAGGAGGCGCAACGGCAGCTCCCGCTTTTAGAAAAATAATGAGTCAGGTACTCGCGCATCCTGAGCTTGAATTCAGTGAGAAAGTTTTGGGAAGACCGGTTGTGGCTGCAGCTGCTGAGTCACAAGGCAGTCAAGCGAGGCTGCCTGATTTTGCGGGACAGACAAAAACTAGCGTGTCGCAGCAGCTTGACTCTTTAAATATCACTTTTCAGTTTGTAGGGCAGGGCGATCTTATCCGTCATCAAATCCCTGCCGCAGGAAGTTTACTGGGGAGAAAACTTACAGAGGTGGTTTTGTTTACTGATGAACATGCAATAATAGCGGATAGTGTAGTAAGAGTAGTGCCTGATTGTGTAGGAAAAGATTTAAGAGATGCGTTTAACATCCTGAATACAAGCGGCATTCCCGTGTATGTGCAAGGCAGCGGAGTTGTCAGAAAGCAAAGTATTGCGGCTGGTAAAATAGTAAGCGCGTCAGAAATTTGTACGCTTTTCGCCTCGCGGCAGAGAACAGAGAAAAAATGAAGTTTGGCGAGCTTTTAAAAAAATCGGGGATAAACGTGACTGACAGGGGCGGCGCGGCTGATCCTGTTGTCAGTGACATTGTATACGACTCCCGCCGTGTGAAAGCAGGGTCTGTGTATGTTGCAATCTCAGGACATAAAGCTGATGGTAACTCTTTTATTATATCGGCACAAAAAGCTGGAGCTGTAGCAATTATTTCCGAGAATTGTCAAAAAGTATTAAATGATAATATCCCGTGGGCAGTTGTACCTTGCGCAAGAGAAGCCGTTGGTATTTTGGGACGTACGTTTTTTGATGTTGATACATCGGAATTTATCTCTGCAGGGATTACCGGTACGAATGGTAAGACAACAACAGCTTATCTTTTTGAAACACTTTTTGACACCCTTTACGGCAAAGAATATTCGTGGATGTTTGGGACAGTTGAAAATAGCTTTGGACTAAATAAAATCAGCGCGTCTCATACCACGCCTGAATCACTTGATCTGTTCAGATATATCTCTCAGGCTGATCTCAAGCCTAAAAGCGTTGTAATGGAAGTATCATCACATTCGCTTACATTAAAGCGTGTCGCGGGAATGAATTACGATCTTGCGGTATGGACTAATCTCACACAGGATCACCTTGACTTCCACTCATCAATGGAAGAGTACTATCAGGCAAAGAAGCTGCTCTTCACGCAATACGTAAAACAAAACGGCAAAGGCGCAATAAACATCGACGATGAATACGGAAGAAGGCTGTACCGGGAATTACAATCCCAAGTGTCCCTGTTGTCCTTTGCGTCCTTATTAACTTACGGTAAAAGCGAAGACGCACAAGTAAGAATCGTTGACTATAAATGCGATTGGGACGGTTGCAGCGTTGACATTTCATATAACGGTCAGCAGTTTAGTTTTAAAAGTACTCTGAGAGGTTTTTTTAATATTTATAACATGACAGCCCTTATCTGCGGCGGCTTTGCCTTAAATATTTCTCATAATGTTATAAGTGATGCGCTTGCGCAGGCGTCTGCCGTCCCGGGAAGAATGGACAAAGTCGATATCAATGCGCCGTTCACAGTCGTAGTAGATTACGCACATACGCCTGACGCGCTTGTAAACATATTGAAAACATCGCGCGATCTCACACAGGGTCGTCTGACTTGCGTATTTGGATGCGGCGGCGACCGCGATAAAACAAAGCGTCCGCTAATGGCTAAAGCGGTTGCGGAGAACTGCGATCAAACAGTTATCACATCCGATAACCCCCGTACAGAAAAACCTAGGGCTATTATTGATGATATAGTTAGAGCGGTTCCGCTTGACTTTCCGCACATAGTTATTGAAGACCGCAGGGAAGCTATAAAGTGTGCCTTGCAAAACGCCCGCAGCGGTGATTGTATAGTCATTGCAGGTAAAGGGCATGAGAATTATCAGGAAATTTTCGGTGTACGTCATCATTTTGATGACAAAGAGGTCGTAACAGAAATTTACAAAGAAATGGCGGCTAACAATGCATCATAATCATAAGCAGAACTCAAAGACATCGCTCACAATAGGTTCTCTCATTGATTGGGGGAAAGCGGAATCTGAAATTTCAGAGACACTTCGCAAGCGCGAGGTAAATACAATTTGGAACGATTCGCGCAAAGTGACAAAGGGTGACATCTTCGCGGCGCTGCGCAGCGATACTGACGATGGTCACCGTTATGTACAGTCTGCGTTTGAACTTGGCGCTATCGCCGCTATTGTTGACAAAAAAGGTATTAAAGCTGTCCCTGAAAAATACCGCGGCAAGTGTATAGTAGTTTCAAATACGCTTAAATCATTGCAAAAGATGGCCGCAAGATACCGCAAGGAGATGGGGCTTTTGGTTGTTGGAGTTACAGGGTCTAACGGAAAAACGACAACAAGAAGTTTTATTTCATCCATTCTGCGTGAGGTTGTAAAAGTAGGCGAGACATATACAAACTGGAATAATCATATCGGAGTACCGTTAAGCATTTTGAAGTTTGATGGAGATGAGTGGGTTGGCGTTCTTGAGATGGGTGCAAATCACGTAGGAGAGATAAAGCCGCTCTCAAAGATTTGTGCGCCCGACATTGCCGTTATTACAAATATTGGTTATGCTCACGTGGGACTTTTCGGTTCGCTTGAGAGGACGACTATAGCAAAGTTTGAAATCTCTGAGGGATTAAGCAAAGATGGATTTATGCTTCTAAACGGCGATGACAAAAGGCTTATAGAGGGAGCGCGTGAGCGCGGACTCAAATCGGTTTTCTTTGGTATGTCAAAAAAGTGTGATGTAAGAGCGGCAAATATAAACGTCACAGAAAAACGTGTTGACTTTTCGGTAGATGGAAATGAGTACTCTCTCTCCATGCCGGGAAGACATTTTGTATACGCTGCGCTTCCCGCAATTTACATTGCAAAGAGATGCAGAATAGATGACGATATAATACGCGATGCTATCGCTTCCTTTAAACCTGTTTCACTCAGAGGATTGATTGAGCAGAAGAAGGGGATAAAATTTATAGTTGATTGCTATAACGCAAATCCTTCGTCAATGAGCAGCGCCATACAGTATTTGACGGATGTAACGCCGAATAAAAAGAACCGCGTTGCGATTGTGGGCGATATGGGTGAGCTTGAACAGTATTCAAATAAACTTCATCTCAAACTTGGTGAAGAACTTGTAAAGTCAGATGTACAAAAAGTAATCGCTGTCGGCAAGTTTTCGGAATACGTGGCTTCGGGCGCGGTAAAGGCAGGATTGTCATCAAAGAAAATATTTTGTGCCGCCGATTCTGCTGAAGCGCTTAAGCTATGCCGTTCTGTGCTTGAAGAGGGAGAGACAGTACTCCTTAAAGGATCACGCAGTGTAGGGCTTGAAAAAGTATTTGAAGAATTTTAACTGTGAATGCCGGTATGCTTGGTGATGTAAAAATGTTAAGAAGCTGAAGGATTTTCATTATGGCAGTTGATGTATTTGACAATATAAAAAATGTAGCTCCCAAGCGGGTTTCTGTTATCGGCTTGGCTAAGAGCGGTATTGCCGCGGCGCAGTATTTCCGCTCAAGGGGTACGGTAGTGTTTATCAGCGATAGCTGCGGTCGCAGTCAGCTTGATAAGGTTTTGAGCGATAACGGTTTGGCTGATGTTGAGAGTGAAGCGTTGACACATAGCGAAAAAGTACTTGAGAGCGATCTCATCATCCTCTCGCCGGGAGTTTGCAGTGATCTTGACGTACTTAAAAAAGCTGATAAAAAAGGTATACCGGTATGGTCTGAGATGGAGCTTGGGTTTCGTGTGTCAAACGCGCCTTTTCTTGCGGTAACAGGCTCATCAGGAAAAAGTACGACAGTTTCACTTTTGGGCGCTGTGATGAAAGCGTCAGGTTTTAATGCAGTAGTGGCAGGAAATATTGGTTTACCGGTGATAAGCGTAACTCCGGAGCTTACGGACGAAAAGGCGGTGGTAGTTGCGGAAGTTTCAAGTTTTCAACTTGAAACGATCCATAATTTTAAACCAAAGGCAGCGGCAGTAATTAACTTGATGAAAAATCACTTAGACCGCTATCCAAGTGAAACAGAGTATTATAATGCCAAAAAGCGAATCGCTATGAATTTGACAAATCACGAATATTTGGTATTGAATATGGATGATCCCATTCTTAGTAAATGGGCGGATGAATTCGCATCCCAAACGAAAGTAGTGATGTTTGGTCTTGCTGATAATGGCAAAGATTGTGTGTATTTGTCAGATAAGAGTATTAAGTATCAATTCAATGGAAAAACCGGCATTATATTGGAAGATGTCTCGGCCATGAAACTTGGCGGAAAACATAACTGTATAAATGCCTGCGCTGCCTCCGCTATGGCGCTTTGCGGCGGAGCGGATCCTGACCGTATTGCTGAGGGACTTTGCTCGTTTGGCGGTCTTCCTCATAGATTAGAATATGTTGCGGATATCAGCGGGATTAAATTTTATAATGACAGTAAGTCAACTACTGCCGAATCAATTGAATGCGCGGTTAGCGCGTTTGATTCCAAAATCCATCTTATAGCAGGCGGCAGAGATAAGGGCTGCGATTTTTCTCTGATTAAAGACGCGATACTCGCTAATGTAAAGAGTATCGTGTTGATTGGCGAAGCATCACAGCGTATGTCTTCACAATTTGAGGGACTTGCGCCGGTATCCAAAGCCAAAACACTTGATGAAGCAATTGACATTGCGTTTAAAAACGCGCAGGCCGGAGAGAGAGTGATTTTTTCTCCCGGGTGTTCAAGTTTTGATATGTTTAAAAATTTCGAACATCGGGGCGAAGTTTTTAAGGATATGGTAAACGCTCTCGCCAAGCGAAAGGCGGCCGCGCAGTGATAGGTAAATACGCGAAGATGGATATGTGGCTCTTTGGAGCGGCGCTTCTGCTCCTTGGGCTGGGTATTGTACTCGTGTACAGCTCCTCTTTTGCCGTGGCGCAGAAGAATTTCGGCGGCGCGGACTTTTTTCTTTCGCGTCAAGTAGTCCGCGCGCTTCTCGCGGTTGGCTGTTTTATGATTTTTATAAATGTTGACTATCATTTTTGGGGTAAATACAGCGGCATACTTTTTATTATCGCGATGATCCTGCTTGTCTATGTGTTTTTTCTTCCCGACAGTCATGCTATTAAAGGCGCAAAGCGCTGGATCACAATTGGGTCGATACGGTTTCAGGCTTCAGATTTCGGCCGTATGGCTCTTGTGCTGCTGCTTGCGAAAAAATGCAGTGAACCGGGAGCAAATTTTGACAACTGGCGCTCTCTTATTCCGCATTACGTGCGTATAGGAATAATATGCGGTCTTGTAATTTTGGGGCCCGATTTTTCAACAAGTATTATTATTGCGCTTACGGCGTTCGCTATTCTTTTTATGTCAGGCGCCAAAGTAGCTCATCTTGTCGGAACAGCGGCTCTTATGATACCTTTTGCTGTGCTTATGGTGCTCATCAAGCCGTATAGAATGCTGCGTGTTATTAGCTTTATGAATCTTTCCGAACACAGCAGCGGTATTGGATATCAGGTCACCCAGTCTTTAATAGGTTTGGGGCGGGGAGGTATGTTTGGCATGGGGCTTGGCAGAGGGGAACAGAAATATTTTTACCTGCCAGAACCGCATACCGATTTTATTCTCTCAATATTGGGTGAAGAGTTCGGTTTTTTGGGAATCATGATAGTCTTTGCGATATTCGCGTTTGTCATCTATAGAGGAATGCGTATTGCGCTTAACGCTCCTGACCGTATGGGTCAGCTCATCGCGTTTGGATTTACTATGGTAATAGCGCTTTATGCTTTGGTGCACTCGTCTGTCACTACAGGACTCGTTCCGCCGACAGGAATACCAATGCCTTTTTTAAGTTACGGCGGGATGAGTCTCATATTTACAATGAGCAGTATGGGTATTTTACTTAATATATCGAGCCAGACAAAAGAGGGATCAATGCCCATTTTTACAGGAGGGCGTTCTCGCAAGAGCTGATATGAAACAATTTACAAAAAATATTCACATGGTTGGTATCGGCGGAGCGGGCATGGCTCCTCTCGCGGAAGCGCTTTTGTCGCGCGGTCACCGCATTACCGGTTCTGATCGGACAAAATCCGCCGCAACGCACCATTTGGAAGCGCTTGGTGTTGATATCCAGTATAACCATGAACCTGTTTTTGTTAGAGACGCGGATATCCTCGTGTATTCAAGCGCTGTGAAAGAGGATAATCCGGAGCGTATTTTTGCCGCCAAGAATGGTATCCCGATGATAAGAAGGGCGGAGGTTCTTGGCGATATCATGCGTTCTAACTTTACTGTCTGTATATCAGGAACTCATGGAAAAACAACCACAACGTCGCTTGTAGGAAGTGTACTCACAGATGCGGGCGTCTCTCCTACAGTTCTTGTCGGCGGGATGTTTAAAGCGTCCGGCTCTCACGCCATTATCGGAAGCGGCGGAGTTATTGTAGCTGAGGCGGATGAGTATGACCGCTCCTTTTTAGCAATGTATCCGTCAATCGCGATCATTACAAATATCGAAGCCGATCATCTTGATTGCTATAAGGATTTGAACGACATCAAAGATACGTTTGTTGAGTTTACAGAGATAGTTCCTTTTGACGGCGCGGTTATCGCCTGTATTGATGATGAGGGCGTCGATAGTGTTTTGCCGAGGATTCAAAGAAGTATCATTACTTACGGCATCAATCCAAAAGCAGACTACAGAGCCTGCGATGTTAATTTTGAAAATGGGCAGACAGTGTTTGCTGTTTTGCATAAAGGAAAGAAACTTGGGACGGTAACTGTAAATATCCCCGGTCTTCATAATGTAAAAAACGTCTTGGCCGCTATAGCGGTATCTTTGGAGATGGGAATCGAATTTGAAAAAATTGTTAATACACTATCACGCTTTCAGGGAGTTAAGAGGAGGTTTGAGATGATAGGTACGGTGAACGGAGTTACTGTTGTAGATGACTACGCGCATCATCCCGGTGAAATCAGCGCTACGCTTGACGCCGCTAGAAAATTTCGCTCAAAGGGGCGTATAGTTGCTGTGTTTCAGCCGCATCTCTACTCCCGCACCCGTGATTTTTTAAATCAGTTCGCGCACGCTCTGAGCGCCGCGGACCTTGTTTTCGTGACTGACATTTTCAAATCGCGTGAGCAGCCTATACCGGGTGTAAATGCCAAAGATATTGTTGACAATATCAATACAAATACAACAGCGGAAACAAAAGCGGTTTATGTTAATGACAAAGATGAAATCGCCGAGAATCTACGCGAGAAAACTAAAGACGGCGACCTTGTGATTTTCATGGGTGCAGGCGACATTTGGGAGAGCGCATATCAGTTCGCGGGAGTAAAGAGCTGATGTCAAAAGTAAAACGTATAGGAGCTAACCGCAAAATAGCGATTGCAGAGCAGCGCGCAAAAAGGCCGCGCCGTGTAAAGAAGATTGGCTCCGCCGGTATTATTGCGGCGCTTATCGCAGCGGTTCTCTTTGCGGTTTATGAACACAGCCCGGCAGTAAGCAGTTATGTTAGTGAAGCGGTTAAATCAACGTTTAAATCAAAGAGTGAACTCTCTGCCGAATTTCAGATAGTAAACGGGAGCGCGCAAACAACACTTTTGCTTAAGACAGCAGTTGATTCTTTGATAAATAAGAGTGACTCTCTTTCTATTAAAAAAGATGCGGTTATCAAGGCTGCCGCCGCAATACCTGAGATAGAGAGGCTCAGTGTTAAAAGCGGCCGTGATAAAAAAACTGTACTTAGAATTACCGAGCGTACTCCAGTCGCTCTTGTTTTGGATGGCGGTATAAAACTTGTTGACAAGAATGGAATACGTTTTAACGCGGCGCCCGGACAGTATTATGATCTGCCGCTTATAACTTTGGGCAGCGCCGGTTTAAGCGATACAATAAAACTTGAAACGTTTAACACTATAAAGAAAACAGCCGGGAATTTGGGCGGCGCTTTTTTTAGACAGATATCTCAGATTGATTTTAGCGACAGCTCGTCAGTCAATCTGATTTTTAAATCTGAACGTACAGAGTATACAATCGGTTCTAATGATATAGAGAAGAGGCTTGGGCACATGAAAGCGCTTAGAGAGAGGCTTATGCAGGATAATAGAGAGCCAGTGCACGCGGATTTGAGATATAGAGGTCTTGCATATCTCTCTATGTTGTAAATGATTGATTTTCATAAAAGCAGAGACAGGACATGTCCTGTCTGTACTAAATGATAGATTTTGATAAAAGCAGGGACGATTAGCACGGTGACAGGGGGCTCTTGGGCAAATCCGATCACGATGACGCAAATCCGATCACAAATAAAAGAGGGGTGGGTATGGATAGTAATATGTTTGTTGGGCTTGACATTGGGACTACTAAGATTGCTTGTATTATTACTGAGCTTGGGGAGAATGGGCAGCTTAAGGTGATAGGCGTTGGTATCAGCCCTTCTGACGGATTGCGTAAGGGAGCTGTGGTTGATATTGCAAAAACTGTAAATTCCATAAAGAAAGCTGTGGAAGAAGCTGAACTTATGGCCGGGGTGGATGTTGATGCTGTTTGGGTGGGTATTGCCGGCAGTCATATCAATAATATCAACTCTAACGGTGTTGTCGCGATAGACAAAGAGATAACCAAGGAAGATATTGAAAGAGCGATTGACTCTGCAAAAGCGGTGCAAATTTCTAAAGACCGCGAAATACTCCACATTATTCCTCAGGAGTTTATTGTTGATGACCAGAAGGGAATTAAAGATCCCCTTGGGATGTGCGGCGTCAGGCTTCAAACTAAAATCCATATCATCACCGGTGCGATAGCAAGCGCTCAGAACATAATGAAGTGTGTAGAGAACGCGGGGCTTAGAGTGATTGACTTGGTGCTTGAACCTTTAGCGTCAAGCTACGCCGTGCTTGAAAAAGATGAGAAAGAGCTTGGAGTTGCGCTCATTGATATTGGCGGCGGCACTACAGATGTTGCAATTTACTTTGATGAAAGTATCAGGCACAGTGCCGTGGTTGCATTTGGCGGGAGCAATGTTACAAAGGATATTGCGATGGTTTTGGGTACGCCTATAGAAAAAGCGGAAGAGATAAAAAAAGCGAATGGGTGCGCCTATCTTCCCCTTTTGCGCGGTAAGGAATTTATCAACGTGCCCGGAGGTCTTGGGGGGCATGATGACCGTGAGGTTGAACGTGAGACGGTTGTAAACATTATAGAGCCGAGGGTAGAAGAGATACTTTCTCATGTGTTAAGAGAGATTGAACGGACCGAATACGCTGACATGCTCGGAGCCGGCATAGTACTTACAGGAGGCGGGTCGCTTATGGAAGGAATGAGAGACAAAGCGGAAAGCATCTTCAAACTGCCGGTAAAACTTGGAGTTCCAAGCCGTTTCGGCGGACTGACGGAAGCTGCCCGTTCACCGGCTCACGCAACAGGAATCGGTTTGTGCATGTATGCGGCAGAGATGTGCGGCGGTGACAAAAAAGGTAAAAAAGGCGGCGGGGGAAACAGCAACTATCGCAGCGCGATAGACAAAATGATATCATGGGCCAAAGAGTTTTTTTAACAGCGAATAGAAAAAAAATATTATAGATAATTATCACCAAAAAACGGGGAGGTTTTACATGAGAATCGAGTTAGATGAGACATTTGCAGCCGTCGCAAAAATGAAGGTTATCGGCGTAGGCGGAGCAGGCGGAAATGCTGTTAAGCGCATGGTTGACGCAGGGCTTAGAGGGGTTGAGTTTATAGCGATCAATACCGACGCTATGGCGCTTGACAACAACAATGCTCCCACACGTATTCAGGCCGGTGAGAAGCTCACAAAAGGTCTTGGGGCCGGTGCAAATCCTGAGGTGGGCCGCGCCGCTATGGAAGAGAGCAGAGAGAGGATCAAAGAGGTTTTGATCGGTGCGGATATGGTGTTTATTACCGCGGGTATGGGCGGCGGCACAGGAACCGGCGGAGCGGCGGTTGTTGCGGAGATCGCTAAGGAACTTGGCATTCTTACAGTTGCTATCGTGACACGTCCATTTCTGTTTGAAGGCCGTGTGCGTGACCGCAACGCTAAAAAGGGTATTGACGATCTGAGAAAAAATGTTGATACGATAATCGTTATCCCCAATCAGAAAGTTCTCTCAATCTCTGACAGAAACACTCCTCTTATTGACGCGTTTAAAACAGCTGATGATGTGCTTCATCAGGGAACAAAAGGTATCTCAGATCTCATTACTGTAAATGGTATCGTTAATCTTGACTTCGCGGATGTAAAGACTGTAATGAAAGATATGGGAGACGCGATTATGGGTACCGGCATTGCCGAGGGTGAAGACCGCGCGGTACTTGCGGCAGAGAGCGCAATTCACAGTCCGCTGCTTGACGATATATCAATAGCCGGAGCGCGCGGTCTTCTGATCAATATCACCGGCGGCGATGACCTTGGCATGTATGATGTTGCCGATGCTACAGAGGTTGTATACAAGGCTGTCGGTAAGGACTCCGAAACCAATATTATTTTTGGCGCGGTTACCGATCCCGCTATGAAAGGTAAGATACAGGTAACAGTGATAGCGACAGGGTTTAACGATAAGGAGATGGAAAAGTTAAAGGATGACCGTTCCACAGGCGGTATGAGACTCAATCTCCCTGTTCGGGAAAACAAAGTTGAGCAGACAACTCTTGAACTGCCTGCATCCGAGCCTGCTGTCCAAAAATCGCCGGTTGAAGCGGTGATGATGGCGCAGACTCCGTCCGCGGTACAGCCTGCTGCCGAAGCTGAGGCGCCAAAACCGACTGCTTCTGAAAATCCATCAGCAGTCAAAAAACCTGAACAGTTCAGAGGTCAGGCTTATGATACAAAGTGGAGTCCGCCATGGGAACAAAACGTAAACGCAAATCCGTATTCACCAAAATACAGCGGTTTGCCTTACGGCGGTGAAGAGCTGGACGATATCCCGACATTCATCAGAAAGCAGCAGCAGTAATTAATCGCAGGGGCGGGGCTTGCCCCCGCCCCTGCTCTATCACCCCGGAGGCCATTCCAATTGACGGCCGCCAAGGATGTGGATGTGCAGGTGGGGAACAGTTTGTCCGGCAGTATCGCCGCTGTTGATTACAAGCCTGTAGCCGGCGTTATGAAGACCGCTTGAGTTAAGCGCTTGACATACGGCGTTCATTAATCCTGCGAAAAGCGGCGGCATCTCATTCTGAGGGATGTCGTGTACGGCGGGGTAGTGCTTTTTGGGGATAGCCAAAAAATGGTGGGGTGATTGAGGATTGATATCGCGTATGACAATCGCGTTTTCGTCCTCGTAAAGTTTATCGGCAGGCAGTTCGCCTGCTGAGATTTTGCAAAACAGACAGCTGTTCATGTATGTTTCCTTTCATAGGGGGATATATAGAACTTTAAGCAATATAATAAAAAGTTTCTTTTTTAGCGCATAAGTTGTTATATTTAGTAGAATTGGAAAAGAGCGCATAAATTTTGCAATATACTGAATAATGGCATAAATCTGCACTGTACCGCTAAGCATCAGAGCCGGTCCCGCGTGCAGTTGTGCGGTGCAGTGTAGATTTATGTCTTATAATTGCGGTTCAGACACGCGTCTTTTTTTTGATAGTGACGGGGCTGTTTAATATTTATGAAATCAATCAGTATCTATACATTATTCATAATTTCTCTCTTTGCACTGGCGCTGCGCGCTTCTGTAGCGGATATCGATTTCGCCGACGCCTTTGAGCATAACCACAGCAGCATTGGAGACAGTCTCGCTGAGGCGCTGTTTCGCGAGGAAGAGGGTCAGGATTTCAGTTCGCTTTTTGATGATTTGACAAATGATGATTTTATGGGTATTGATACCACCTACGCGTGGAGTAATCACAGGATAAACTCCGGCCGCTTTGATTACCGTACCCTCGGCCCTAATGATACGGTAAAAATTGTGATTGCCGATTCCTCTTTGAACAGACATTTTGTGCATCCTATTAATGAACGTGTAACATCAAGATTCGGGCCCCGCAGATATATGTGGCATTACGGCATAGACCTCAGGCTTAACACCGGCGACCCGATTCTCTGCGCTATGGATGGTATAGTGAGAGTGATACAGTTTGACAGGCGCGGCTACGGCAACGTAGTTGTTGTGCGCCATCATAGCGGTCTTGAAACTCTTTACGGGCATCTCAGCCGGGTAACGGTTGAGGTTAATCAACAAATAAGAGCGGGCGATATTGTTGGTCTTGGAGGCAATACAGGACGCTCGACAGGGCCTCACCTGCACTTTGAAATCCGCTACTTCGGCGAACCGTTTAATCCCGAATATATTATGGATTTTGAAAACTTCAGACTCCGAAGCGATACCCTTGTATTAACAAGAGATAATTTTGAATATCTCACCGTGCAAAGGCAGAGAGTAATTCATACCGTCCGGCGGGGTGAAAATCTTGGAAGTATCGCAAGGCGCTACGGCACTACCGTAAACGCTCTGTGCAGAATGAACGGCATTACGCCGCGCACTACACTGCGTGTAGGAAGACGGCTTGTTGTGCGTACAGACAGAACTGTTGACCCCAGGGAGAACTTCCTGCAGATATCTGATACAGGGCAGGTAAGCGGCGGCGAACAGCATGCCGAACCGCCGGAAGATGATGACGAACAGGATATCGAACTGACAGAAGCCGGCGATGAGCGGCATATCGAAAAAGCAAGCGTTGGCAGTGAGTCAACCGGCAACTAACCGATCATACCGGGGAGAGTTTTTACAATGAGCGCTGGAAATTTTTCATGGGTTATACAGGGAAAGCTTTGCGGATCCGCGCTGCCCGAGTGCAAAAGGGAACGCGATGACGTGTCGTGGCTTGCGGAGCAGGGAGTGAATACGATAGTATCACTTATGAAGCCAAGCGGCGCTGTTCAAAAAAAGTGTTCTGAGCTTGCGCTCACATGGGTCTATCACCCCATAACAGATTTTGGAACACCGTCGTCACTCAGTGAATTTTCATTGATGATTGATGAAATTATTGAAACGATGAACCGGGAAAAAGGTGTGTGCGTTCATTGTCACGCGGGTATTGGGCGCACAGGTCTTGTACTCGCCTGTGTCGTTGGAAAATATCTTTCACTCCCTTTTAAAAAGGCGATTTCAACAGTCCGCAGGGCAAGACCCGCTGTAGAGACTCCTGAGCAGGAGGAGTTTATCAAAAATTTTCTTTTGGAATATGAAATATCATCACAGTGAAAGAACTCACGTAAATTTATTATGACAGTTTATGAAAATATAAAGAACATATTGCTCGCGGATGAGGAGAAGCTCAGTCCGTTTGCAAAGAAGAGCAGCGAATCTTTAGGCCGCCGTTCTCCCATAAAGAGCGATCCTTTCAGGTTAGAATTTGCGCGCGATGAGACCCGTATTCTCCACTCA
This sequence comes from Chitinispirillia bacterium, assembly GCA_009784115.1. GTDB lineage: Bacteria > Fibrobacterota > Chitinivibrionia > Chitinivibrionales > Chitinispirillaceae > WRCH01. Next base: position 24,735 of record WRCH01000008.1, on the reverse strand, counting down.
CCCCCGTTTAGGCGGTTAAAACATAAAACACAGGTCTTTTTGTCGCCGGATAATGATCATATCTGCACACGCATGGAGCACGTCTTGCACGTGTCAAGCATAGCGTCTGTAATAGGGCGCTGCCTTAATCTAAACACCGATCTCATAAACGCGATTGCCAAAGGGCATGATCTCGGTCATCCTCCATTTGGACATACAGGAGAGCGTGAGCTTGACGGTATACTCAAAAAGAGAGGTGTACCGGGCGGGTTTATGCACGAGATACACGGTCTTAGAGTTGTGGATATGCTTACAAATCACGGCAGCGGCCTTAATCTCACTTACGAAGTGAGAGACGGAATAGCTACGCATTGCGGGGAGAGTTTTGACAGGGTAGTGGCTCCCAACCGCGGGCGTGATCTGCGTGAACTTGATTCATTAAATGGACGCGGGTTTCTGCCTGCGACTTTAGAGGGGTGTTTGGTTCGGCTTGTTGACAGAATCGCTTATCTTGGCCGTGATCTTGAAGATGCGCTTAAAGCAAAGCTCATAAAAAAGAGCGATATCCCAAGCGGTGTTACTAAAACATTGGGGACGGAAAATGGACAGATTATTGGAGTTTTTGTAAACGATACCATCGCGAACAGCGCCGGCAAAGATTCAATAGAGATGAGCGAAGAGATTTTTGGGTTGATGAATGAACTCAAGAAGTTTAACTATAAATACATCTATCTGCACGATGAGGTAGAGAGTAAGTCGAGCAAGGCAGCTAATATGATTAAGCTGCTTTTTGATGAGTTAGATGATTTTTTTACAACCTCACAGCGCGGTCAAAATAGTTCAGAAGTCAACAATATCATAAAAGAAGCGCCTCTCATGGAGACGTTTTTTAATTTTATAAAAAACACTAATTATGATACAGATACTCCCTCGTGGCGTGTTGTGACTGATTATATCGCGGGGATGACTGATCACTTCGCGCAGAAGACTTTTACGCAGCTTTTTACTCCGACTCCCGTTGTGTGAGCGGCGCCCTAAATTTAAACCGCAAACTCCGCGCTATTCAACCCCCTGTCTTCTACCATACCGCATTTGGTACACCAATTGCTTTTTCCAAAATATTTAATTAAGACTTTTTAAACAAGGAGAATAGGGAGAGTCAAAATGCAAAAAATAAAAATCCTGCACATATATAAATCATTCGACGTCTTTAACGGCTTAATTGAAATACTTACCATAATGGCGCAGAATTTAGATCATAAACGCTTTGAACTCGGAGTATGTGTTTTTGAATATTCAGGCAACGCTTTTGGAGAGAAGTTTGAGCGGCTTGGGGGGAAAATATTCAACCTTGGCGTCCCTCAAAAAGTTGTATTTGAACCGCAAAGTTTTGTCAGCCTTCTCTCTTTTCTTAAAGAGTATAAGCCTCATGTGGTTCAAACCCATGTATTAAAGGCGAATCTTATTGGTTCAATTGCCGCGCGAATGGCAAAAGTACCTGTGATTATAGGGACAGAGATGACGCTTAAGGATACCGCACCCTCCCGCTTTGGCCGCTTAAGGGATAAAGTTTTGCAGCCGTTTACATCTGCGGCTCTTAAGAAATGCGACTCTTTTGTCGTAACTTCGCAGTTTATAAAACAAGAGTGGGAAGATGGGATGGAGGAAAAAAGCAAGAATAGTGACGATAAGCAAAGTCCATTTCGGATAATCTATCCGCCGTTTAATTTAGAGAAATTGAAAGCGGCTCAAAATACAAAATTTTCACGATCAAGTGATATAAAAACAATAGGTTTTATAGGCCGGCTTTCAGATGAAAAATCTATTGACAAGCTTTTGGAAGCTACGAAAATTGTCTCGTCCTCGTATAGTCAGGCAAGGCTTTGTATTGTTGGCACAGGGCCGCTTGAAGATCAGCTTAAAAAACAGTGCGATGATCTTGGATTATCAAAAGTTGTGGAGTTCTCAGGCTACAAAGCAAATGTTTTTGAAGCGCTCAAAGCGTTTGATATTTTTGTTCTGTCATCGCGGACAGAAGGGTGTCCGATTGTCATTCTTGAAGCTATGGCTGCGGGGCTTGCCGTTGTGTCAACCGATGTGGGCGGTAATCCGGAATTAGTTGAGGACGGCAAAACAGGAATTCTTGTACGGCCTAACAGTCCGCAGGCGATGGCCTCCGCTCTTCTTACTTTGTTAAATGATGAATCCAAGGCGCAAAAAATGGGAATTGCCGGACAAAAAAGAGCGTTTACGGTTTTTCATCCGTCTAAATTCACTGCTTCGCTTCAAGAGCTTTATTTAGAGTTATATCATAAAAAGACAGAATCGCCTAAGTCGGCAAAAGGCAAAAAAGTTATGGCGGAGCGTGTATGAAAAATGCGGCAATAATAGGTTGCGGACTTGCGGGGATTGGCGCTGCGCAGGAAATTAAACAGAAAAAAAACGAGGGATTTTCACTTGATTATATTTCGTTTGAAAAGGAAGCAAGAGCAGGAGGTTTGTGCCGTACAGAAAGAGAGGGAGAGTTCCTTTTTGATTACACAGGACATCTTCTGCATTTTAGTAACGATTTTTTTAAAAGCTATGTTTTTGATTTAATCGGAAGTATACTTGAGCAGAAAAACAGAGACGCGTGGATCTATTCAAAAAATGTATATACCCGTTATCCGTTTCAGGCAAATCTGTTTGGACTTCCGTCAAATGTGATTTCTGAATGTCTCTATGAGTATAGCAAACAATATTTTACAGGTGATAAAGGTGATATAAAAACTTTTGAGGAGTGGATAAGGGCGTATTTTGGTGATGGAATCGGCCGCCACTTTATGATCCCCTATAACAGTAAAATTTACAGAGTCCATCCCAAAGAACTTACTCCTGACGCCGGCGGACGATTCGTACCATCTTCTGACTTAAAAATGCTTATTGAAGGCGCGCTCTGTGACATGAGCGGTGAGCATGGTTATAACAGCCATTTTTTCTATCCAAAAATCGGCGGTATAGAGTCTATGGTGAACGCCATGACCGCGGGTCTTCATAACGTTAATCTCGATGAGTCCGTCAGCAAAATCATCCCGTCAGAACAAATCTTAGTGACATCACAGGGTAGGAGAGTGAGCTATGATTTTATCATCTCCACTCAGCCGCTCCCGCTGCTTGTAGCAAGTATCAACGATGATATTCCCGACGAAATTAAAGACGCGTCCGCAAAACTTAGAGCGGTCTCTGTCCTTAATATCAACTTGGGGATTAAAGGAAATCTTGGCAACAGGCATTGGATTTACGTGCCGGAAGATGAGTATCTATTTCACAGATTCGGCTTTACAAATAATTTTAGCTCTGCTATGGCGCCGCAGGGACACGGTTCGATTTATCTTGAAATCTCTTACGATCTTGAAAAAGGGATTGATGCTGAATTGGCAAGAGATAAATGTATTGATGATCTCATAAAGATGGGGATACTTCATAATAAAGAGCAAGTCGTGTGTGAAAAAACGCTTGATATCCCTTACGGATATGTACTTTTTGACAATCAGCGCCAAGAGAGTCTTCGCATAATTAAAAACTATCTTCAAAGTAAAAACATCTATTCTGCCGGACGTTTTGGTTCATGGGAGTACTCTTCTATGGAAGACGCGTTTATTTTAGGTGTAAAAGCTGCACGGGATATTTGTGAAAAAATTGGATGTATGGAAGAGGTGCTGTAATATGATGGATTTGCGCTCGTTTATCTCTGAAATAGACAAACAGAAACTGCTTACCCGCATAGAGAAACAAGTTGATTGGAAATATGAGATTGGCGCTATGACGCGGGAAGCCAAGTCAGCTCTTTTATTCACAAATATCAAAGATTATCCAAATAACTCTGTACTTACAGGAGCGATGAGCAATAATAAATTGATCGCGGCGGCTCTTGGATTTCCCCATACTCTCAAAGAGAGTCATATCAGAGCGATATTCAAAGAACGGTTAAAAAATCCATATATTCCTGTTATAGTTAATGATAAAATCCCTTTACATGATAATATCTTATTTGGTAAAGATATTGATCTATACAAATTTCCTGTTCCTTGGTGGAGTGAGATTGACGGCGGAAGATTTATTGGGACATGGCATCTTAATGTTACAAAAGATCCATTGAGGAGAAGCCGTAATATCGGCATTTACAGGATGCAGATTTTATCAAAAACGACAGCGTCTATAAGCGTCTCTCCGTTTAGCCATCTGTCACTGCATTTGAAGTTAGCCAAGCTGCAATGCAAACCGCTTGAAATGGCAGTTTGCATAGGGGTAAGCGAAGCGGCTGTTATGTGCGGAGCAGCCGCGTTTCCTTATAGTATGGATGAATTTGCGATGGCAGGCGCTCTATCTCAGAAACCTTTAGAGCTTGTCAAATGCAATAGTGTTGACTTAGAGATCCCGGCTAATTCAGAAATCGTTATTGAGGGAGAGGTCAAGCCTGACTTCCGAGTTAAGGATGGGCCTTACCTTGACTATGCCGGTATCGCAAGCTCAAATCCTGCCGCGTATCTGTTTGAGGTTAAAAGTATCATGCACCGAAACAATCCTATATTCCGCGGTACTGCGGTGGGAGCGGCGGGAGGAGAAGATCATGAACTTTTATCTTTTCTGTCAAAATTTGGCTTAGTTGACTTTCACGGCTCAAAAATTCGGCAAAAAATACAAAACGCCTGTCTCAAAAATAGAAATTTTAAACTGTTTCAAATGAGCGGAAGATTGGGTTCGCTTTTTCATTGATTTAATCCTCAATTTTAATAAAAGAGGTCCGCCGCGTTTCCCTATTGTATTTTATTATAAAGTAAGATTTCATCATTTGACATATCAACACTATTTCAAATTATTTTGGGGGCGGTATGAGCAAGTTTTTGTTTGACAGGTTATTTTTTGTTAAAAGAAGGGTGTTTTTTTACGGTGTATTTGCATTAGTTTTTGCGGAATGGGGCGCTGTTTTGACTTTGAGAGCCAGGGGCTAAAGCCCTTGGTTACACTCTTTCGCCCCTAAAGGGGCGAGGAGCAGATGTGTTTTTCCGCACCCCTTTAGGGGTGAAAGCGTGCAGCGCAGGGTTTTAACCCTGTGCGTTGTGTGGGTTACGCGTGACGGTATGTGGGATTTATGCCGCATTTTTGAAAAACTTGAAATATCGGACCTCCCATTTTTTATTGGCTAAAAATTTGCTCTCTTTGAGCTGCGGATTGAATTCTCTTTTTTATTAAAAAATGAGGATATATAAAACAATGAGCAGCTTCACGCATAAGAAGCGTAAACGATATCACTGTTATTTGGTGATAATCGCTGTAATCTTTCTTACGGCAGGCATCACCGCATTAGTAAAAAACAGATCACGAATAACCACGTTTAACAAAAATGATTGGGCTATAGGCATATACACAGGAGTTTCCCCCTTTGAACTCCGTCCGGCAGAAGGAGTAGTTAATCCGGTTCTGACCGCAAGCGACGTTAACGATATAAAAGCGGAGTTTGTCGCTGATCCTTTCATGATTAAAAAAGATGATAGATGGTATATGTTTTTTGAAGCGCTTAATGCTCTCACAAATAAGGGCGTTATTTCATTGGCTGAGAGTCAGGACGGACTTTCATGGGATTATCGCAAAGTCGTGCTTAGTGAACCATTTCACCTTTCATATCCATTAGTGTTTTTGAATGATGACGAATACTATATGATTCCGGAATCAGCTGAGTCAGGAGAACTTCGTCTATACAAAGCATTGAATTTTCCTTATAACTGGGAGTTTACAGATGTTCTTTTGCATGGAGAATTTGGAGATCATGTCGTTTTTGAAGATGGCGGTACATGGTGGATTATTGCAAACGGTTCTCCGCAAAAACACAATGTAACACGCCTTTTTTTCGCTGATTCGCTGCGCGGCCCTTATAGTGAGCATCCGTCAAGCCCAATAGTGCGTGATAATGCTTCACGGTCAAGGCCGGGGGGGAGGATACCTCTCATAGATGGTAACAGATACTGGCTCGCGCAGGATTGTAAAACATCCTATGGTAAAAGACTCAATGCTTTCCAAATAGTTACTCTTAACAGAGTTGAGTATGTTGAAAAATCACACTCAATAAATCCTGTATTGACCGGCGGTAAATTCAGATGGGCACGGCGCGGGATGCACCACATAGACGCGCATCAGCTTGAAGACGGCAGTTTTATTGCGTCTGTTGACGGATACAGCAGAAGTCTTTATATAAAGATAGAATACTGATTTTTACATTTTCCCCGTCCTGAAAGGACGCAATATCTATAACCCCGGGTTTTAACCCGGGGCGGGGTGATGTGGTATGAATGTGGTGATACGGCGGAGAAAGCAAAAATGAAAAGAAAAATCATAGTCGGGATAAGCGGAGCCTCCGGATCAATATACGCGGTACGTCTGCTCGAACTCCTGCACCACACAGCAGAAGTGCATCTCGTAATCAGCCGCGCCGCGCTCACAGTGCTTGATCTCGAAACAGAATATGATCTTAAAGAGATAAGCAGACTCGCTTACCGTATCTATGACAATGAGGACTTTTGCGCACCTATCGCAAGCGGATCATTTCAAGTTGACGCTATGGTTGTTATCCCCTGCTCCATAAAGACGCTCTCCGCAATAGCTAATTGTCATTGTGATACTCTCATATCAAGAGCCGCGGACGTAACGCTCAAAGAGAAACGGCGGCTAATTTTAAGTGTGAGGGAGACGCCGCTGCATTTGGGACATTTAAAACTTATGCTGCAAGCGGCTGAGTCCGGCGCTCTCATCACTCCGCCTGTTCCGCAGTTTTATACAAGCCCTCAAAGTATTAATGATATAGTAACACAAACATCCTGCAGAATACTTGATTTACTTGATATTAAAAGCGAATCTTCGATAAGATGGAACGGCTGCGGCCAAACTTTAGTAAATAAAAAATCGGCAATTGAGAATCCATACAGCAAAGGGGCAATAAATGAATCAGATGTTACAGAGGATATTGCGCAGGGCCGCTTATGAAATACCGGGCGGCAATTCACTGCGTCCGGCGCTTCATAGATTAAGAGGAGTTAAGATCGGTAAAAATGTTTGGATCAGTCAGTATGTTTATATTGACGAGATACATCCGGAAGTAATTACCATAGAAGACAACTGTACTATCGGGCTTAAAACCACAATCATCGCCCATCTTTACTGGGGGCAGCGGCGTGACAGCGCAAGCGCTGGGCCTGTTCACATCGAAGAGGATGTTTTTATCGGCCCCAATTGCGTTATTCTGCCAAATGTACGAATCGGGAAAGGCTCCGTTATTCAGGCCGGTACTGTGGTTTCAAAAAACGTACCGCCAAATACACTCTGGGGGCCGCCGAAAGCCGGCCCGATAGCCAGAGTTACTGTGCCTTTGACTTCTCATAATGAAGTAAAAAGTTTTACCAGAGGGTTAAAACCGCTTGTCATACGAAACAAAGAGGTGATAGCAGGCAAGACAGCAATATCAAAATGAGCAGCGCATATTTTTGGCTAGATGCTCGAAATATTAAAAGTAACAGCAACTCAAAAACTATATTATTGTAACGACGAATTTCGGGCGGTGAGTTTCGGAGAGTATATTGCTATATACTGCATGACGGTACAAGTTTACACTATGCCGCTAAGCAGTCTCACGGCCCTGCGCGCAGTTGCGTGCGGTGCAGTGTAGAGGCGTGTACCAGTATATCAATATACAGGGGGGAGACAATCCATGAAGATAAAATTCAATAAATCACTCTTATTGATGTTTATTATTACCGCCGCGTTTTTAATCTCCTGTGTTGATCAGAATGAAAATGACCATAAACCTGCAAGGCATCAGAAGCCAAAATATGTTTTCCTGTTTATAGGCGACGGAATGGGTTACGCTCATATCGAGGCTGCGCAGGCGTACTTGACATCGCAGAATGCTGTTTGGAGCGGTAACGGCGCTCTCTCATTCACACAATTCCCTGTTACAGGGGAGGTTACTACGCATTCAGCTAATAATAAAGTAACGTGTTCATCGGCTGCCGGTACCGCAATTGCCGCAGGGGTCAAGATAAATAATGAAGTTGTTGGTATAGATCCGCAGGGGCGGGTTTTAAAAAGTTTTACCTACGATCTGAAAAAACTCGGTTATAAAATAGGAATCGCCACAAGCGTAAGTATAGACCACGCAACGCCTGCCGCGTTTTACGCAAGCGAAGAGAGCCGTTACAACTACCACGCTATAGCAGCCCAGCTTGCGCCATCCGGTTTTCATTTTTTTGCCGGTTCCGGTTTTTTGCACCCAATGAGCGTTAACGAGGCGGGGGAGACAGAGAACATTTATGATCGGATCTTTCGCGCGGGCTACGCCATTGTGCGTACAAAAGAGGATTTAGCGGCAGCGCCGCCGCCGCAAAAAATTTTGATGGTACAGGGATTCGGCCATCATCCGGAAACGCTTGTCAGGGCGATTGACCGCGGCGGCGATGCCGGATGGACGCTTGCCGATTTTACGCGGACAGGAATCGAGCGCCTTAAAAACGCTAACGGCTTTTTCTTTATGGCAGAGGGTGGATTAATAGACTTTGTATCCCATGATAATGATTATGACGCTATGGTTCATGAGATGATTGACTTTTCGCAATCAGTAAAAATCGCACTTGATTTTTATGAGAAATACCCCGGCAAAACCCTTATAATCGTAACATCAGATCACGAAACAGGCGGCCTGACCAAAGCTTATGATAACACCTACCACTGGACTACGACAAGCCACACCGGCGTACCGGTTCCGATATTCGCCATAGGCGCAGGCAGTGAATTGTTCAGGGGCAAATTTGACAATACTGATATTGCGAAAAAGATTAAATACTTGATGCTTAATTAACATTAGGGAAAAATGTTCCGCGTGCGTTTCCTCTTAAGTGCAGAAGCCTCGCGCGGCCAAGCACAAAGCTCACGATGATCTGATCTCCGCTCGCCTCGTTTCTGCCGCCGCCGTCCGACTCCTCTATGTAGTAGATGCTTTTGGCGTTGCCTGATACGTGAGCTCTTTCAATTTTACCGGCCTCACTGAATTTTAAAACCATCGTACGGCCGGTAACCTCATTTGCCCTCGCGCTGTCGCCCGCCGCAAAGTAACGGCTTATAACACGGCCAAAAGCCTGTATGGAATCAAGCTTTCTAGTTTCAGACATTGTCAATAATAAACTGTCGCTCCAAATATTGGTGATTGCCGTATCGCTTGACACAGATGAAATTTCAAGATAATGGCCGTGCACATTGCCAAAAGCCCTCATCGCCTCCAGGCGCCCCTGTCCGGAGTCGGCGGTCATTGTCAATAGTAAGCTGTCACTCCAAATATTGGTGACGGATGTGTCATTTGACAAAGGAGCTACTTCAATGTAGCGGCCATGTACTTTGCCGTAAGCCTTCATCGTTTCCATCTGCCCCGAATCAGACATTGTCAAAAGTAAACTGTCGCTCCAAATATACGTAACGGATGTATCATTTGACGAGGCTGCAACTTCCGTATAGCGTCCGTGAGAGTTACCTACAACGCGCGCGCTTTTAAGCGTCTCTTCGCCAAAGTGAAGATCTATCGTATCGCCGACCACGCGGTGGCCCTCGTAAAAAACTTCCGGCGATCTGCGCAAGTAAGCCATACTCGTTTCTGTGAAATATTGCGCGGTTCTGCATGTTGCTAATAAACTGCCTCTTGTTATACGCACGCTGTCTGTAACTGTAGCCACTTTGAGAGAGTCGTCATAAGTCATAATGCGTCCGCTGATAAAGAGCGTGTCTGCGTCTGTGCTGTCTTTCCTGACAAGAAGCGGCCTGCCTCTTACAGTAAATATTTTTTTATCAACTGAATACTCTGCCTCGTTACCGCTGAGGAATGTAATTTGAGCGCTGTCCTGATAGCGGAACTGTCCGGCTGCGGTCAGCATATTTCTATCTCTTGTAAAACGCATCTGATCGCAGGTAATAATATCTCCCGCGCGGTCTACCCGAACATTTTTTCTGAAATGAACTTTTCCGGCTTTTCTCCACCACGTAGCTTCGTCGGAGGAGATGCGCATATCTTCGTAGCGGAAAACAACGTTGCCGCGCAGATGACTCACAAGTTCGCCGCCGCTGTAGACATTTTCGTTTGTATTGGCGCGTTCTAAGATAAGGGCGCCGTCGGTGGAGGCGGATGTGTTGGCCGGGCATAGTATGATAAGGACGAAAAGGAGAATCAAGGACGAAAATTTAGTACGATATGACAAGCATCCTCCAAAAGCGCCTAAGAACGATAAAACGGCGCAACGGCGGCAACGCGGTAAATCTCTTGCGAATTGCGCCCCTAATTTAAAATTTAAGGAAATCATCTTCTTCCTCTATGCGCTTTCTGAAGTCGGGGAATTTTCCTCTTACGTTTGCTTTAAATGAGAAGCGGGTGAAGTTGTCGTTTGCTTCAAGCCCCCTGCCTCTGAGCATATCGCCCTTTGGGGTTTCTATTTGAACATATGTATCGCTTGTTACTCTCCGCGCATCTTTAAACCAGCGCAGCTGCTCGCTTTTTACCGTCATACCCTCTTCGGTTCTGATAAGTACGCTGCCCCATAAGTCAAACTGCTCCATTACGGAATCGGTAGAGCCGCTGTCCGCAACTATACGCGTTGCCGGCTTGCCAAGAGAGTCGTAGACCATTATCTGCACCGGAACTACAAGAACTCTTCCCGAGTCTGTTAAGGGACGGCTCATGAAATCGGCATCAAGCCTCCAGCGTCTGATTTCGTTTTCATAGAAGAAGAAGGCGGCACCGCCGAACTCTTGGCGCGGTTCTGTGATAATCTCTTCACCGGCAACAGGAATCGTCTCTTTCGGCGATCCGCAGCTGGGAAAAAAACAAATGACCGCAAAGAACAATAAAGACAATATTTTTCTTATTTTAAACATACTATTTCTGTGTTACATTTTCAGGTTTAGTAGCCCAGCGCTTGTGCATCCATACCCATTGCTCCGGGAATTTGTTTATATAATGGCTTATGATATCGTTAGCTTTCTGTACATTGGATATAAGATCATTATTAAAATCCCCGGTATCGTCAAGTGAGAGCTGATCGCTTACAAATACATAATGTTTATCACCCTTTATACGCGCGGTAACAACTACAAACGCCGGGATGTTAAACTTCATGGCAATGTGCATCGGGCCGCTTGGAGTGAAGGCAGGCTGCCCCAGAAAATCAGCAAAAACTCCCTCTACTTTTGTATCTTGATCAATGAGAGCGCCCATTACGCGGCCCTGTTGTAAAAAACGTATCACCTTGCGGCTGTTTTCAGAGCGGTCCATGTATTCAATGTCAGGCCCGCTTCTCATGGCGCGTACCACCTCGTCTACTTTCTCATTGTCAAATTTTCTGCCTATGGCAAAACTCTTCATGCCTTTCAAAGAAAAAAGATGCAGCAGCATCTCAAAACAGCCTAGATGCGCAACAATACCAACGACTCCCTTGCCTTTGTCATAAGCTTCTTTAAACTTATGAAGACTGTCGGATGATACAACTTTGTCGAGTTCCTCTTCGCTCATGGCTCCTAAATTTACACCGTCAAACAAATTTTTCCCAGCATTCTTGAAGACCTCTAAAGCAACACTTTTTATTTTGCGCTCACCCCACTCATCACCATAAATAAAATTTAAGTGATGAAGCGTGCGGCAGCGCTCTCTATGAGAAATATAGTAAAAACACATTCCAAGAAAAGAAAACAGCATCAGGCCCAAACGCCTTGGCATGTTACGGCCTATAAATAACCCTGCTTGGGCCGCATAGCCGAGAAAAAGCTCCCTGTGGCGTCTTGGGATTTTCTTTTTTATGCGCCGCAGAATTTTCAGCTTACGCCTCCGTTTTTTCTACTTTTATCTTTAACGCGAGATCTTCCACATCTGCCACTTCACCGTTTTGAGACATCTCACTATTGAATTGTATGTCAACAGCGAGAGTCTCCGCGCAAACGTACTCATTAAACTGTTTCAATGCGCTTTCAATCTCCGCAGGACAAGCAGTGTGGATGATAATCCGATCACTGACATTAAATCCACTGCTTTTGCGAAGATTCTGAACACGGTTTACAAACTCCCTTGCCATACACTCGTTTTTAAGATCAGGAGTGATAGTGGTTTCAAGCCCAATAGTAAGCTCGCCCTCTGTCTGAACCTCTACGCCCTCATGCTTTGTACGGCGGATCTCTATATCTTCATACGTAAGCGTTTTTCCAAGAACCTCTATTGTTGAGCCGGATTCAAGCGTTTTTATATCGGCGTTACTGAATTTTTCGATTATTGCGGAAGCCTCTTTCATAGAGGGACCAAACAATTTCCCAAGTTTTTTGAAATTTGGTTTAGCGCTCACGCTTACTACGCGCTCTTCCTGAGAATCGAATGTTACTTTTTTCACATTGAGTTCATCTTTTATGAGCGCTTCCATATCTTTAATGAGATCGATTTTGCGCTTATCCGCGAGAACAATTGTAAACTCACTGAGTGGCTGACGGGTCTTTATAGTAAAACGACTGCGCATGCTGCGTCCCATAGTCACCGCCTGACGCACAAGCTGCATCTTTAAACCAAGATCTTCGTCAATCGTTGTCTCTACAGCACAAGGATATTTTGTCAAATGCACGCTTGACGGCGCGCCTTCAATTTTTCCAACGACAAGATTTCTATAGATTGCCTCGGTTAAAAAAGGCAAAAACGGTGCCATGACTTTTGAGAACTGAACCAATACATAGTAGAGCGTTCCGTAAGCCGCCATCTTATCGCCGTCGTTCTCACTCTTCCAAAACCTGCGGCGGCTTCTGCGGATATACCAGTTTGTGAGATTGTCGATAAAGTCAACGAGAAGCGGAACTACTTTGTATAGATTGTAGCGCTCCATCTCTTTGTTGACTGATGCAATGACGTCATTCAACAGTGATATTATCCACCTGTCAAGTTCCGCCTGACTTTGAGGCAGCTCTTCACTCGCTGGTTTCCATCCGTCAACATTAGCATAAGTCACAAAAAATGAATACGCGTTCCAGAAAGGCAGAAGCACCGCACGCGACATTTCCATAACGCCTTTTTCTGAAAAGCGTAAGTCTTCGGCCTTTACTGCCGGAGAATTTATCAAAAACAGTCGAAGACTGTCGGCGCCTAAATCATTAAGGACTTCTTCCGGCGGAGCATAGTTTCGCAAACGTTTTGATAACTTTTTTCCGTCCTCAGCGAGAATAATTCCGTTGACAATTACATTTTTAAAAGCAGGTTTTGAAAAGAGCGCGCCAGCCAAAACAGTCAGCGTATAAAACCATCCGCGTGTTTGATCGAGTCCCTCGGCGATAAAATCTGCCGGGAAATTTTTCTCGAAGACCTCTTTGTTTTCAAATGGATAATGCTGCTGCGCGTAAGGCATCGAACCCGATTCAAACCAGCAGTCAAGCACCTCTGTTGTACGGTGCATTAATGCTTTGCATTTAGGACATTTTGCTTCAAGCTCGTCAACTATATGGCGATGGATATCAACACTGCTGATCTCAACATCTTTCAGCATCTGCGTCCATGATTGATCAATACCGGCGTCAGACATCCGTTTCGCCACGTCATCCGTCTTCAAGCTTTCCTGTACTTTGCGTGCTGTTTGGGCGTGGATATTTTCACCGGCTGATTTATTACCATTACCAACAAGCTTATGCAGTTCGTCAAGTCCGCCAACGCACTCCGTATGACCGCATTCGCACAGCCACACTGGAAGAGGAGTTCCCCAATAGCGATTCCTTGATATGTTCCAATCGGGCGCACTTGCTATCCCTTTACCGAAGCGGCCTGTTTGGAGATGAGACGGCACCCAATGAATCTGCTCGTTGTTGTGAAGCATATTGGGTTTTAGCGGATCAATTTTCATAAACCATGTTGTGATCGCCTTATAGATGAGAGCAGTATCACAACGGTAACAATGAGGGTATCTGTGGACAGTTGCTGTTTTATGAAACATTCTTTCTATTGATTTTATATGGCGGATGATTTCATCATCGGCAGTATAAACGAGTTTGCCTTTCCACTGCGGAACTTCTTCTGTAAATTTTCCTTCGTCATCTACCGGACAAACAATAGGCAATCCCAATTTTTGACCGACCGCAAAGTCATCCTCACCAAACGCAGGCGCGATGTGTACGATACCTGCTCCGTCTTCCGTTGATACAAAATCAGCCGCGGTGACAGTGAAGAAACGCGGGTCTTTGTCCTTGAAGTAATCAAACATTGGAACATAACGTAATCCGACAAGATCACTGCCTTTTATTTCGCTGATGATCTCAACGGTCGACACATCTTTGTAATAAGCGCCAAGCCGGTCTTTTGCGATGATGTAAGTATTATCACCATCCTTAATTTTGAGATATGTGATATCAGCCCCAACTGCAAGCGCAACATTAGACGGCAGTGTCCACGGCGTTGTAGTCCACACTAATATTTTTGTGGACGGATCATCAACAAGAGGAAACATCACCGTAATAGACGGACCGCTGATCTCCTTATACCCTTCGTTAACCTCAAAATTTGAGAGCGGAGTAGCGCATCTTGGACAATATGGCTGCACCCGAAACCCTCTGTAAATAAGTTCCTTCTCCCACACCTGCTTAAACACCCACCAAATACTTTCCATATACGGCGGATCCATAGTGCGGTATTGATTTACAAAATCAACCCATCGCCCCATCCTGTTAACAACTTTTTCCCACTGACCCGTATAGCGCAGAACAATAGAGCGACACGCTTCGTTAAATACGTGGATGCCAAGTTTTTCAATATCACGCTTACCCGATACCTTGAACTCTTTTTCCATCTCATTTTCAACCGGCAGTCCGTGACAGTCCCAGCCAAAGCGGCGTTCAACATTATACCCGCGCATAGTCCAGTAGCGCGGAATTATATCTTTTAGCGTCCCCGCCAATAAATGGCCGTAGTGAGGCAGTCCCGTAGCGAAAGGGGGGCCGTCATAAAATACGAACGCCTGCTCTTTAGCTGTAGCTTCAAGCGACTTCTTAAAAGTTTCCTCTTTGTTCCATAAGTCAAGAATCTCTGATTCTATTTGAGGAAATCTTATTTGGGTATTTACGTTTTGAAAATGTTCCTGTTTCATATTGTCCTTAATTAATCTCCATCCTTTTGCGAATCACTATACTTTGAAACATAAAATAGTTTATCTGTTTAGTTGTTTTGAATAAAACCATATTACATTTTTTTTAAACTTTCACAGATGGATAGCATTCTTAACGATTCGATGTTTAATTTCTTCATAATCCATTTGCATAGTAAATGTACTTGTATCGAATCCGATATTTAAGACATTTACAAAATCTGACAATGAATAATTATTGCTACCTGAACGGATATCCATTTCTATGGTATCCAGCTTGCAGAGTAAACAAATTAACTGATAACCTGAGTCAACGACAGAAGTTCGATTATTTGGGTGCGCCCTATAGAAATGCTGATTAGGTGTTGTACAGATAATATTTTCGGGATAATCTGCTATTTCAGGGAATTCACTTTCCATAAAAATATGGTGCGCCTGCAATCCGGGGTATTCAGGAAACCTGTGGATTTCACTGTATGGGTGTAACTGTCTAACAAGTTTTTTCGCTTTTTGAACATAATATTTATAATAACCTTTGCTATCGCCAATGTTTTGTTGAAATAATTCGTTGTATGCTTGGCGTGATATTGTTTTATCTTTATTTAAATCACGCCAATTTATACGATTATATCTTATTTCATCAATTGTAAGCGTATTTTTAGAAACTTTGCCTTTCACAATTCCTTTTGCTTTGCGCTTAAAAGCGAGAATATTAATAATTTTGTTGTAAATACGCGGCGGTTCGTAATCACCTTTAATTGCAGTATTGGTACGGTACAACTGCAGCAATCCATCGCACAGGTCTTTCAATGAAGCACTATTTTGTCGCTGAAAAAAAGTATTGAACGATTGTATCATACCGCTTTCTTCCATTGTTTTTGTTAAAAAACAATCAAGAAAAAACAATGCGCTCTTTTCACGTAACGAGATATATTGCAGTATTTCAGCGTTTCTTACATTATAATAATTTGTTGTTCCGATCTTTTCTTCATTCAATATTTTGGCGTATGACAGAGCTTTAAGCGGCTGTGAGAAAAATTTATCGTACTCACTTTTTGCATCTTCTTTCGATAAATTTGGCTTGGAAAATGATTCTGTAATCAAATTATTAGCATATTCAGATTTCCAAATGTCATTTTTTGTAAATTGAATACTTACGTTATCTTTTACATATTCTACGACACATTCACAAACAGCGCAAATTACATCAGGCGTGCATTTCTGATCCATAAAACGGCTGTTTTTTGTCTTTCTAACATCAAAATTATATTGATCAAGATATTCTGCAATCTGTCGTTCCATATATTTATTGCTTTAACTTTCCAAAAAAGAAAACGGAGTTATTATCAATGTTTAATGATCTGCTTCCCATATTTCTAGCTACTGCATAAAATTTTGTAAACTCATCTGTCGCGTAAAACGCCAAATCGCGCTCCGTCATTTTTGTATTTTTGTCTATCGGCGTAAGGATTGCAACTGAACCATCGGCAATGCTATTTGGCGGTAAAATACAGGCACGAGGACTGTACGTAAGATTTGGCAATAAAATACAGTTTTTTTGATTTAAAAATTTGGTAACATCCAAATAACTTATATCATCCATGTAGCAATCATAGTCGGGAATATCAATTATCTCATTATTTCCTATATTGCGAGACTTTAGCACTCTGATCTTACCAATATTTTTGGTTATAGCTTTTGTGATACATCTATCTCTGTACGCTTTAAAAATATTAAATTTTAGTTTAGCGGCAACTGTATCAAAGTACTCATTACGATATATCAACCAATACGGAAAAAAGCTGTCTGCAATGTAGGATTGCTTGTGCGCAAACACGCCATTCGTAATATATGATTCAACAACCGTAATATCCGATTTCTCTTTTGTATTTAAAATGAAACTAATTGTTTCAATTTTTACTCCTTTAAAACCTTTTTCACCGAAGTCAATTATTCGTGAAATACGGTGTTTATTCATCAACTTGCGAGTTTTATTAAACTCAGGCGCATTAATTACACTTTTGGGTACAATTAACGAAACTGTATCACCTAGCCACATCGCTTTTTCGATAAAAAAAGCAAATACATTATTTGTATCATCGTTATATGCATTTGCTTTATAATGTGACAATTTCGTTTTCTCTTTTATGATTTTCTTATATGGCGGATTTCCAACAATAATATCATAACGTTTTTCAAATGGGTGCAATAAAAAATCATCATTAATGTAGTTAATTGAAATATTTGACGGAATGTCTATTTTTTTGACCAACTCTCTCAGCAATTCAATGTTATTTTTGTCAACATCCACCACATCAATATTGACAACAGGAACACTTTTGTATTTTTTAATCAATATCGGCAAAAAATTACCAACCCCGATAGACGGCTCCAATATATTAAGCGTCGTATACGTTTTTGCTTCGGGCAGATTTTTGATTATTGAGTAGCATATATCCTGACGCGTATAGAAAGCGGCATTATTTTCTCTCTGCGCATTAGCCAGTTCGGCAATCTTAGACAATTGCGCAAAACTCATCGAAGTGTCTTCACTAATATATTTCAGCAGACGTTTGTGTTCTACTAATTTTTTTTCCTGGATAATATCAACAAATTCATGTTCAGTATATTCATTTTGCGATAAAAATTTACCGATTTTATTTGCAATCTGCCGTAAAATGGCCGTTGGCACTGCCTCTCCCAAACACTGGCGGATGTTCATTTCTTCTTTTTTTAGAAACTCAGACTTCTCTTTGAGTGACATAGCATTAAGTTTATCTAAAGATATTTCAGACCATTTAAACGAATTGGGGACAGACATCATCAGCATAACTTCTCTAACACTAAAAACCCTATTATCCGTTGGATGAATGGTGTTTTGGCTTGCTAAAATATCATTACGAGTATGAATACACGGGGCTACTTTATCCCAGTATTGACGAGTATATTTATCACCATTTTTGTGTGTGTTGTAAACAATAACACCATCTTTAATACGATGTGGTATTTTTGTTTGATCTGTATTTTCAAATGCAGATTGCCCCTCTTTAATATTTGCAATCCAATTTTCCATATGTGGCGAATATTGACGAAAATTATGATAGATATCGTTCCTGCTTAGTTCGCCCATTTTTTTTAGAGATGGCAGATGACCTATAATATCACGTAAAGTTCGTTCGGGATGTTGATCGGGAAAAACATCTATCGGTGTAATTTCTTTCAGGTCTTTACGAACCCCAATCACGAGTGTTCGTGTACGGCTTGATGGACTACCGTAATTTTTAAAATTAAGTATTTGTGTATGGATATTATAATAACCGGATAAATTATAGTCTATAGCTTGTCCAATAGGCTTATCTTCATTATCAATATCCGTACAAATTGACGTAAGAAACGCTCTAACGTTTTCAAAAATGAAAAATTTAGGCTTTATCTCTTTGGTAAGTTTAATTGACTCGATTACTAAAGAATTACGTTTCAATTCATCTTTTTTCTTATGATTGGCAACTGACATTCCCTGACATGGCGGGGTGGCGATTAAGACATCCAAATCACCTACGTTATACAGCCTCTTCCACCGATTCAGTTCGGCAAAGACTTTATCTTTTACCTCTTTTGTAGTTAAATCTCCACTAATATAGCCATCTTCATGGGTACATTTTTGATTATGCGCTTGAATTTTAAGTCGTCTTTCCAATAATTCCACTGTAGCTACACAGTGAAATAAGCTCTCTTTGAAGCCATAACAACCTACACCGGCACTACTGAACAGGCTGACATACGTACGCGGATTATATGGCACACAACGTTCCGCCACTTTCAGCAATTCAACCGCCGGCTGCTCGTATTTATATGATTTTGTTTTTTTCATAAAATGTTACTATTACGATACATTACTGTTTTACCGCCAGTATCAACTCATAAAAATAAAAAACAATTTCACGTTCTCTGTATAATGTACATACCAACAATACTACCCTTTTATAACGCCGTCAAAACTTTCTCGATTAGCTTTACAAGCACTGGCTCCGCCTTATCGGCAACAGCAATAATTTTTTTAATGTCAGCCGGTTCAAGCGCGTCGGGCAGACAGGAATCTGTAATCACCGAAAACCCAAGAACCTTAATCCCCGCATGTACTGCCGCGATCACTTCGGGAACTGTACTCATGCCTATTACGTCAGCCCCCAAAATTTTCAACATCCGGTATTCAGCTTTTGTTTCAAGCGACGGGCCGGTCATTGCGGCGTAGACGCCTCTTTCAAGTTTTATTTTGTTGTCAAGAGCCACTTTGGCGGCTAATTCAATCAGCTCATTTGAATAAGGCTCAGACATGTCAGGGAAACGAAGACCAACGCGCGGATCATTAGGGCCGATGAGCGGGTTTCCCGGCAGTAAATTAATATGATCTGTAATATTCATAATCGTCCCCGGAGGGAAAAGCGGATTTATCCCGCCGCAGGCGTTTGATATAATGAGTGTCTTGACGTCCAAAAACTTCATCACCCGTACAGGAAAAACAATCTGCTGCATGGAGTAGCCCTCATAAAAATGAAAACGCCCCTGCATGGCCATAACCTCTTTACCTGCCAGAGTTCCAAAGATAAGTTTACCGGCATGTTCTTCAACTGTAGAAAGAGGAAAGTGAGGGATCTCTTCATAAGGGATTACGTGTTTTGCCTGGATACTTTTTGCCAATCCGCCAAGTCCTGTGCCAAGGATAATCCCAAAGGCAGGTTTTGTATCCTGTCCGACTTTACTTTGAATAAATGATTTTGCTTCCTGAATTTTTTCGAAGAGTTGTTCCATGGTTTAGAATCCTTTTTAACTGTGATCAGAACGGCGCATGACAAACCTTGTCACTTTGCCGAGTCTTTATATTAACATCATTATCATAAGAGTGATTTATAATCATCCATATATCTTATTGAATTGACTGCCGCTGTCTCACCCAATGATAACGGGCTGAGACGGCATATCGCCAACCACCTCATCATCGTCATCACCGTAATCATCATCCTTAATAATAGACGCACTCGTCTTCAATTGCTGATATTGTTTTTGTTCGGGTTCAGGCTGCTGTTCCTGTTTAGAACGCATTGATATAGTGTCGCCGCTTCGCAGTTCGCCGCTTATTACCTCAAGCAGATTCTGCTGAGTTGTGAGCATCGCGCTGAAGCGCGCGAGGAAGCTGTCGCGCTGGTTGCGTATGGAGATAATCTCATTTTCGAGCAAGTCAACACGGCGGCGCGTTTCGCTCTCGTAGCGATCGGCACGGATGTGGGCGTCTTTTATTATAAGCTCAGCCTCTTTTTGGGCGTTTACTTTCGCTTCGTCGCTGCTTCTTTGGGCGGTGAGGAGCGTTTCGTTTAACACCTTTTCGATTTTGGTATAACTCTCAAGCTGCTGCTCCAGCGCTTTGAGCTTAGTTGCAAACTCGTTATTCTGACTTACAATCTCCTGAAAGTCATTAGCCACATGCTCAAGGAAACTGTTGACCGCGTCAGGATCAAATCCCCTTATAACCTTGGGGAACGGCTGCTTTCTAATGTCAAGAGGCGTAAGTTTCATCTTCGGTTCGCTTTCTTATGTGTTAGTTATTGCGCATTAAGCGTCAAATCATCATTTATCCGCAGATACTTCCTGTAACTAACAAATATAATATAATGAGTAGGCAGAGGCGGTATCCCATTTGGAGACGGAGCTGTTTTTTACCTCTCACCAACAAGCGCGGTTCCTATGCGTACCATTGTTGATCCCTGCTCTATCGCCCATTCAAAATCGCCGCTCATTCCCATTGAGAGCTCCGGTGCGTCAATCCATGAGCAGCATTTTTCCGACAGCTTCCGTAACCGTTGAAATGCACTCTTTACCGCGCGCTCATCACCATTAAGAGGTCCTATTGTCATAAGTCCTTTTAGTTCGAGTGATTTACTTTTGGTAACAAGCTCACAGAGCGTTTCACACGTTTTGGGATCACATCCTGATTTTGACTCTTCGCCGGAAGTGTTCACTTCTACAAGCACCTGCATTTTGGGGCCGCCGGGATAGATTGAATCAAGGCGCTCTATAAGACGTTCTCTATCTATTGACTGAATCCACCCTACATGGGGCCATACCTTTTGCGCCTTATTTGTTTGCAGGTGACCTATCATGTGCAGCGTGTAATCACCTTTGAGATACGGCGCCTTGCTCTCTATCTCCTGAACGCGGTTTTCACCAATATCAGTCACCCCAAGATCAATAAGTCTCTGCACAGTATCGGCGCTGTGATTTTTGGTGACGGCGATAAGCCGCACCGACTCCGCGCCGCGTCCCGCCCGCGAGCACGCAGACGCGATTCTATCGCGCATCTCTTTGAGGCGGGACTCAAGGGTTGAACCGTTATCCATCTATAAATAACCCTAGTTTATTTTTTAGCCCAATGTAAAGTTATACCGGCAGTTGTTGCAGAAAGCGTTTGACCATCCGGACTGATTACGTAAGTAAACAGTTCCGAATTACTTCCTGCAGGGTACAGCTTACCATTTTCTGTCTCTAATTTACCTAATGGAATACCGTTATAAGAGGACATCCCGTCGCTGTTAAATGTATACGCCTCATTGGGATCAGCTGCACCATCCACTAAAAGCTCCCATGTACCCACTAACCTTGGATCAAGATCGCGGCCGCTGCCCTGCTGCTTGGTAAGCTCAATAAACCCGCCGCCATCGTATGTAAGAATAAGTTCAGTGCCGTTAGAGAGGATTGCGTATCGGAATATCTCTGTCTCTACATTATCAACAGCCACAGAATAGATTACACCGCCTCTTGTTACCAATTTATCAGGCTGAATAACGCCATGCCTCAGATATGTTCTGTCACTTCTAAACTCGTGGGTTCCGCTGGGCGATACCCATATACCTACTAATTCCAAATCAAAAGTTACGTTGTTGCCGCTGCCATTATTACTGCCGCCGCTGCCCTCCTTAGTAAAATCCGCAACTTTGTTCCCGGTGCTGAGATTTGTAAGAGTAAGCGTGCCGCCGCTGATTTTATAACTGTACTTTTTAACCTCTTTATCACTCTCTGCTGTATAGATCGTATCATTTTTTGTCATCACCTTAAAAGGCTGTTTTTCACCGTCTATGAAATATGTTCCATCACTGTTAAACGTGTACGCCAAAAGCACCCTGCCTGCCGCTATATACTCCCATGCGCCTGCTAATTCAGGATCAATGCTGTAGGATGGCGGGGTGTCACCGTCATTATCGTTACCGGCGCCGCTGCCATCACATCCAACGAACACCGCCGTCATCGCGAATACTGCCGCGAACAGTAAAACAAATAAACGTATTTTACTCATACCGTATACCATATTCAGCGTCTAACAACGCCTCATTATCAGTTAAAACAAGATGGTGGGTACTGTTATTGCCGCCATTGTCACCACCGCTGCCGCCGCCATCTTCACCGCCGCCGGTATTTACCTTCCTAGTGTAACTCCCAATCTCTATCCCGTCAACTGAAAGAGTAAGCGTATTGCCGTCTGAGCTGATTGTATAACCGTACAGCTCCGCTTCATCACCGTCTATTACCGAATAGATAATATTGTTTTTTGTTACTACCTTATAACCGATAGTCTCACCGTTTAAAAAATGTGATCCATCGTTAGTAAACGTGTAGGACATGATTACCGTACCGGCCGCCGCCGACTCCCAGGTACCAACTAACCGTGAATCAATAACAGTATCGCCGCCGCCGATGCTGCCCTTCTTTGCATAAACACTGCTTATACCGGCAGATGTAACAGTAAGCGTATTTCCATCCGAACTGATTACATAAGAGAACAACGGGTCGTTCGGGAATTGTACAGAGTAAAAATTACCATCCTCTGTCTGCGCTTTACCCTTATTATCACCGTTAAAGGAGAACGTTTCATCGCTGTAAAATACGTAAGCATGATCCGGATCAGGAACACCATCTGCTAACAGCTCCCATGTACCGACTAATCCTAAATCAAAACTTCTGCCGTTATCGCCGCCGCCGCTCTTCTTGGTATAAATGAGAGGCGCCCCAAGTATATTCAGTGTCAACTCAGTCTTGTCGCTGTTGAACCCATAGGGCATAGACGGACTTTCCTGCTGCAAACCTTTAAGCGTAAGGTGTATACTGCCGTCTTTAGTATACCAGGTATATTCCATAGGATCTCCAATATTCGGAAGATACTGATTCAAAGCGCCGTCGCTTTTGAACTCCCACGCACCTCCAAAAACACCGCCCGAATTATTCTCCCAATAGCCTATCAAATCAGAATCCCGCTGAACTCCGGGGCCGGTACCGCCGCCGCTGCTGCCATCACATCCAATAAACGCCGTCACCGCAAACATTGCCGCGAACAGCACGCTCAATAAGCGTAGTTTACTCATACCGCAAATCTCCTGAAAAAATTTTTTAAAATTAAAAATTTCAAACTCAGATTAGAGGGTTACAATCCTGATATAACAATATAATTCAGGATTGGGGTATAGATACAAAAAAATAGGGGCGAACCTTTGAGTGTTATACCGCTTCACGGCATAAATCTACACTGTGCCGCTAAGCAACCTCACGGCTCTACGTGCAGTTGCGTGCGGTGCGGTGTAGATTTATGCCGTTACTCAGTATAGCGAATCTACAGCATAACATCAGGATCAACCATAACCAATACCGGGTCTATCGGTTTACCCTTAAAATGAACCTCGTAATGCAGATGCGGACCGGTGGATCTTCCGGTGGTGCCTACCGTACCTAATTTCTGACCTCTCACGACGCTCTCCCCAACTCTCACGTTAATCGCTTGCAAATGAGCGTAAATGGTTTTATAGCCGCTTTCAAAATGATCCACCTCTACCACATTTCCACCATACTGTTTTCTGCCCGCGAAAATCACCTTTCCGTTTGCGGTCGCCCAAACCGGTTTACCGGCTAACTGCGCGATATCAACACCAAGGTGAAACGCTGTTCCATGAGAAATAGGATCGGTTCGAGAGCCAAAGTGTGAGGTGATATATCCTTTTGACGGTATACCGCGCGGAACAGACGACGGGTGAGCGGGGGCGTATTCTGCCGGAAAAGTATAGTATGAGGGCTGGATTAATGTAATGAGATGCTCATTCAGCGCCGCGGAGCGCTGAGTAAGGCGCTCATGTTTTTTAATTTCAGCGCTAAACGCGCTGCGCTCAAGCAGACACGCACTTATGCTATGAAAAATCCGGCTATATCCCAAAATAACAAAAACAGTGAGAACGGCAGCTAATATAATATGTATTGAGGATAACCTCTGCGGTCTGCGCGATTTATTTTCATTTATGAGAAATATCATAGTGGGTCTTATATTGAAACAATAACCGTGCCATAATAACGAATAGACCTTGGGACTGAATTTTCTCTAATATTTCTTCTTAGCCCCAACGGGGCGCCGTCACACAACCCCGGGCCGTACGGGGGGAAGCGTGCAATGCAGTCAACTTAAGGAAATCCGCACCCCTTTAGGGGTGCAAGGATGTAACCAGGGGCTTTAGCCCCTGGGGAGCGGAGGATGCAGGAGGCGCTGGTACGGTTACGCGCACGCAACCCC
>WRCH01000007.1 GCA_009784115.1 Chitinispirillia bacterium | reverse complement strand
TTTGCGCTCGTTTTTTTATGTCGCTGTCCATTCTAATATTCATACTTACATGGGACATACGGTTCTCCTTTTTTAGTGAGATAAAAACAAATAATATGCCTATTATATGTATAGTATACGCATTATACGCATATAAAGTCAATTTTTTTCGTTATTAACTCAAAAAATTTCAACAACGGTATGAAAACGCTGTCACAAATTCTCACCCCCCACCCCCTCGGCCTTGCCCCCACCTCAAGGCCGAAGTTCCCACATGTCAATTTTTGTTATTTTTTCTGCGCACTTTATGTTTAAATTTCACCACTGCGAAATTAATTTCTATATCCGTTTCAGTATCTGAAATATCCAGTCCATCGCCTAAAACATCGGCAATGATTTCTCCGCTTTTTTGCATGAGAGAGTTTTGTTTTTCTTTCTCGGGCTTTTTCGACAATTCACCGATAGTGTGTGCTAATTTTCGTATTTTTGCGAAAGTTTCGACTATCGCAATTGTCGTTTCAGTTGCTTTTGGACTTTTTAGAACAGTTGCGAGCATATAAAGCCCTTTTTCTGTAAAGGCTTTAGGCAGGTATTTGGTATGTTGACCTCTTCCGCTCTTTAAGATCAAATTTTTTGATCTTAAAGATTCCAGCTCATTTGAATCTAATGTAATAACATATCCATCAGGGAATTTATCAGCATTATTTTTAACAGCCTGATTGATTTCTCTTGTTTCTACATCATAGGCGGCAGCTACGTCGCTGTCTAAAATAACACGTTCGTCGCGGATTGTGACAATAATATTTTCAATATCATCATTTTTGAGAATATTGCTCATAATAAGTCTCCTCATGTTTGAATGCTCTTTAAAAATGACACTATTTTTAAAAATGGCCAAAACCTTGGCGACATTTACAAAAGAAATGAATTCATATTTTTCACCCCCTCGGCCTTGCCTGCGCCATTAATTTAAATTTGTCTTTATCACTCAATATTTTTTCCAAAGCATCACCAAGAGCTTGGGGTGTATTTGGTGAATATAAAATACCGCATCCGGTCTCCTCCACCACCTCTGTAAATCCGCCGTCATCCGGCTTCTGATTGATCAGCCATTCGGAAAGTTTAGCGCGTTATCCCTAATACAATTTTCACAGTAAAACGCGCCCCCGGTTCCCGGGGACACGCAGGCTATCTTCATAATCTCCTTACTCAATCCTGACAGGTATCGTCTTTACCCTGTTGTCATCAAGTTTCACCCTTACAATTGCCATTTGCTTGGCAAAACCTTTGGTTGAGAAACGGTGATTCCCCTCCGCAAGCGTCTGTTTGTTAAGAGCCGCAATCTTCACTCCGCGCAAGTTGAACAGTTCTACAGATTGAGCGTTTATCCCCTTTAGGCGAAGTTCTAATACGCCGCGCTTAGAGCGCACGGAGAGTGAGTAAGCGGCAGCTTTGGGCGCGCTTACACTGTTACGCACCGATACTGGATTTGGTAACGGCGAACCCTTGGGCTGCACGAATTTGGAAAGCAGACGGATATATGTCAATTGATAAGCGCCCATAGGCTCCGTGACTTCCCACGAGTTCAGAGGCCAGCCTGTATTAAAATCCTTGTACATCTTCATTGGGGGCTGATTTACCGGAAGTTCCTCAGCAAAACATCTCGTATTATTGCTCCAACCCGGCCCTTCACCGCAGCTGGCAGGACAACAGCCGTCCCACCGAAACTGCGCGTTAGGCCCGCCGGCCAAAAAGGCGGGCGCGGGGCCGTGAGTTGACGTTTGCGCATTGTCCCACGGAGTGCCGTGATCAAACCAGCTGTGAAAGATCTCGTTTAAACTTCTTGATGCTCCATAGTTGTTCATGTTGCTCAAGAAGACTAAATTTAAAGGATTCACCCCGTGTAAATAGTGCAGATAATTTTCCGCCGTTTCCATGTATCTCGCACTGTGCTGCGGTTCAAAATCATTTTTTGCAAAGAGCCAAAACGTCGTTCCATTATTGCCGACATGCTGATTTGAACCCCATACATACCCCTCCATTTTAGCACGGTAGGCGCATGAGTCTATCATCCGGCCATATCTTGGCTGAAAAGCGGTGATTAGCTGTGATCTCACATCTGATTTAACCGTGGCGCTTCCGCCGTCCAAATTGAGATACCACATATACATAGTGTGATTGTCAAAACGATACATATCCATGTGTCCCCATCTGTAAAGCGGGAGCGTTCTGTACGCGTTATTGGCTTCGAAGACGGAGAGATAAGATGCGTCGCCGGTCAGCTCATAAAGATACATGGCCGCCTGCATGCGCGCGACTAATTTGGGACGAATGTCGTGCTGACCGTCAGGCCCCGGTTCCTGATTTCCCGCACCAAGTCCCTGAGAATTGTTTGAGGCTACGTTGTTGTGAAATATGGAATCGGGATGTGCCACCGCCCAGTCATAAGCCTTGAGCGCCGCGGTTCTCAATTCACCCGCGTAAGAAGCTGTTTGCTCAAATCGAGAAAAAACCATAGCTCCAAGTGCGTACGCTTTCGCCGCGGAGATAGTCGCGATTGTATTAGGCGGCCCGTAGCGGCTTGGGGTTCTGTCTTGAGACGGAGGCGAAGCGCCCTGCGCTCCGTATCCCACAATGCTCAATACCGAGCCGTCAGGATTTTGCATTCTAAGCAGCCAGTCCATCCCCCATTTCGCTTCGTCAATAATATCGGGGATACCGTTTCCTGATTCGGGGATATTATAATCATCTGTAAACGCCTCGGGTCTTTCGAGATAAGCAAGCAGCATAGTCTCAATATAGCTGGCTGCCCACGCGGTATACTTG
This sequence comes from Chitinispirillia bacterium, assembly GCA_009784115.1. Classification (GTDB taxonomy): domain Bacteria; phylum Fibrobacterota; class Chitinivibrionia; order Chitinivibrionales; family Chitinispirillaceae; genus WRCH01. Next base: position 48,113 of record WRCH01000007.1, on the reverse strand, counting down.
TTGTAGTCCCCCGCGTCGTACCAGCCCCCGCGCAAGTCACGCGCTAAAGCGGCATTATTAGGATCCGAAAACAAACGGCTGCTTGAGTCTTGGAGATGACTCGCCCCATCAACCCACGACGCCTCTGCATAAGGCTGCACCTTGGCAAAACCGGCGCGTTGATAATAGAACATGCGCACCGCGTGCTTTAGTACATCGTTATAAACATCCTCGGCAATTGAAAATGAAAAAGAGCGCACGTTATTTGAAACATCTAATACATGATAACGTCCGGGGGTATTGACTTCCGAAAAGTCAAACCACCAAACCTCATCCCCTGAAGCTGAATCAAGAGCAAACTTATGCACAGGCGCGCCCTCAAACGCCGTTGCTCCGTTCCCTTCATTTACAACGCGGTAAACATCCCCCGGCGCAAATGACGCAGTTGCGTCATCACCTAATTTTGGATTTCTGACGACAGCGGTTTTCTGCGCGTTTGGACGGTAACCGAATTGATCGATTACAATGTTATCCGACAAGTTGCTCTGAGCAAAACATAGCGAACAGAGAACCGCTACGCATACTGCAATTTTTTTCCCTAACATTTTTTCTCCTTTGTACAAAATTCAATTTAATGTTATTTCACAATAACCGAACTTGCGCTTACCCTCTTGCCTGATTTTTTAATCTCAACAACATAACGGCCCGCGGGAACATTTTTCAGCGAAAAGTCGGCGCTTCCTTTTGTACTAAAACTCTTTACTGTTCTTCCCTGAACGTTTACCATTCTTATTCGTAAATCAGAATTGTCAAAAGACGTTACTCTTAATGTTTTGCCTCTTGCCAAGGCTTGCGGAGCGCGTACTGCCGAACCCGAAACTGTCTTAACGCCATCATTAAATACAGATGTCGTATTAAGTCTGTAATTCGCCCAGCTGCCGCCCAATAATCCCGGCATATCTTCGAGCGTTATTACATATGGATGATTCATGACGGTGTTCCAGTGAGCGGTTGTATTGTGCTGTGTCATAAATTCGCCGTTCCACGTCTTCCACCATGACCACGCCGCGCCTGTTGCTATGAGGCTGTCGGGGTGTGGGATAGAGCCGTTTTCGGAGAGTGCGATAATCTTGTCTGTACCGAACATGTTCTTGATAGCCTCAAAACGACTGCTTAGCGCGGAGTAATTATTGCGCGCAACGTATATGTCAACGCCTATGATGTCTACATAGCTGTCGCCGGGATACCACCCGCCGTCGTTTTTGTCGGGGCCGGACTGTTCCGTAGTCCAAATCCAAATAAGGTTGTTGAGGCCGTGGTGATTAACCATCCGGTCGTACATGAGGCGCCAAAGCTGTGCACAGGGTTTGGCAACTCTGTCGCGGCCCCACCAAAACCAGCCGCCCGCGGCTTCGTGCAGCGGACGCCAAAGTATTGGAACACCGGCGTCTTGAAGCTGCTTCAGATAATCGGAGACCATGTCTATATCTCTTATAAGGGCCCTGTAAACTTCACCGCTTGTATTCCAATGATCATAAGTGCTATTTGTAAACGCGGTTCTCAAATCAAACAGCGTACCGTTTGGATAACCGGTGCTTCTAACATAAAACAGTTGATCCAGAGCAGAACCGGTTCCCTGTCCTTGGTGCATCGGATCTTTCCAGTGCCAGCAAAAAGTCGGAAAGCCGCCTCTTTCATACAGCTCTATAGCCATTCTAATAGTAGCATCGTTGTATTGATCAAACCAGTTGCCCCTTGCCCATGTCTGACCTGTACCGTGGAAAAAATCAAAACCCACGTGCGCTGGAAATTTGCCGGACGCGTTCTTGACATGCGCCATTACGGGCGTTGTTTCTATGGTGCTTGATGTCCCCAATCCATAATCCGTCATAATACCGCTGATAATTCTTTTCCCGAACTGCTCGCGCAGGAATTGAAACATCTTCTGCGCCGGAACAGTTGCGTTAGGATTCACAAGCGTGGTTTTTAGATTAAACGGGGTCTCTGCAAAAGGGGTGACGTCTATGTAATCAATATCCACCCAACCCCAGTAGTTCCTTATCGCAACGGTATTGCTGCCAGCCCTCAAATTCACTTTACCCGCAATCAAGAGTACCGCGAAAGTAGGTTCTACGGTGCCGGTAGACGGGAAAGGGATCTCCGATTCACGGCTGTTGTTGATGTATAAGTACTGAGTCTTGGGACCGCCGTAAGTATTGGAATAGCGCGCCTCAATCGCGTAGAATCCGGCTGACGGCGCGTTGACAGTAAATGTGATGTTGCCGTCCTCCATTCGTACGTAAGACCCGCCGGTGGCGGAAGCGTGCGTACGAACGACAGCGCCGTTGCTTAACGCGGCGCTCTGAGCCTGATAGCGTACAGATTGACCATACACGCAAATCACCATACCGGCCGCGGCGATTATCGCCGGGACTGCTTTCAATTTACTTAACATACCCGCGCCTCCTTGAATACAATTAATTTATTGATTCCATCCCAGCGATTTCAATCCATCCCTATCCCCGGGTTAAAACCCGGGGCCGCATGCTTGCACCCCTAAAGGGGTGCGGAAAGTGCGGGAAAATGCAGGAGTGATTCTCCTGCGTTTTTATGACATTATTTTACAGTAACAGAAGTTGTACTTACCTTATTGCCCGCTTTTTTAATCTCTACAATGTAACGGCCCGCGGGGACTTTTTTCAGCGAGAAGTCGGCACTGCCTTTTGCCTTAAAAGTTCTTACTGTTCTACCCTGAACATTTATCATCTTTATCCGCAGATCAGAATTATCAGGAGAAGTTACTCTTAAGGTTTTGCCTCTCACCAAAGCGGTTGGAGCGCGAAGCGCGGAAGCTGATGAAAATTTACCTTGACCGATAACAGAGGTACCGCCCACACTTGCGCGGGTAACGATATCCACCGCGCTGGCGGAAGTTGCCATTAAGCCCCACGCTTTGGCGTCGTCAAAATCAGATATCAAATTAGTGCCGATTCTGACATTGTCAAAGAAGATAGTCCCTGTAAACGGCGTACCGGTCGAACCGTACTGGAACAACAGAGATCTTACCTGTGAGAGGCTGACGGATGTTCCGATGGGCACCGTTACTGTGACCCACTGACCCGGCGTGTAATCGGCTAATTTTAGTGTCTGTATCTGAGTCCAGTCCCAGTCGCGGCCTACCTTCATAACTACGTTGATATCTAAATTGCTGCCGCTTCCAGCTTGTACAAATATATCGAAAGTGATATTTGTTGAACCGGAAAAATTGCTGCCGTTGCCTTCGAAATTGGTTCCAAGTTCAGCCCAGTCAGCCGACAGCACAGGGAGACTATTTGCAGTAAGTTTCATGACCAAGTCGCCGGTCAGATCTTCAATGGTAACTTCTTTTATCAGAACGGCGTCCTTGTGGTTATCATACAGCCATTTCATCGCGGGCCCGGTCTCCTCAATTCTGCCGAAAGACGGGTCTGTGAGCGCCCAGCTCAACGCGCCGGCGTAGCCGTTTTGGAAAGCGTATTGAAAAGCCTGAGTTACTGTCATTGCAGCTTCATCTGCTCTCTGAACAGCATCGGCAGGCGTACCCGGATCATTCACCAAAACTTCTCTGTAAGCTGTTCCCGGGCCCCAATCTCTGCCGGGAAATTCAGCGATAACGATAGGTCTGTCGGCGCCCCAGTGTGACGCGGGATTGTGAAACGGCGAACCGGTCGTTCCCTGCCACTGCGGATAGTAGTGTACCATGTAAAAATCAAGCCATCCGTCATCATCGCCGCCGGCGGCTATCAAATTAGCTGTGCTGTACTGACCTCTTGAATTGCCTGCCCGCAAGTAACTTGCCTCTTTAATTCCTGTGGAGACCATCTTCTTCGAACCGCGGCGCACTTCACCGGCGACTCTGTTGGTGACTCTAAGAATATCTTCAAAACTTATTTTACGCATGACGTGGCTCCAGTTTTCAGCCGCAAGCATTCCCTCCGCTTCGTTAAAAACTTCCCATGCCATGATGGCCGGATGGTTGCCAACACCAGCCAATATTGGGCGGAGCGCGTTTTCGAAGTAGGAGTCGAGGTTAGCGTTTGAAGCAGGGCCGGATAAGAACCTGTGATTGCCCTCTAATGTATAGTTCGGATAATAGCTGGTACCCTTACCGCCGTCACCGGGCACGAGCATATCAAACGAGAAGAGACAGAGTATCAGCGCAACGCCATTTTCATAAGCGATGTCAAGCGCGGTTTTTATGTTATTGACAGTCTGTGAACCGATACCGCTGACCACGCCCTGATCGTTAATCTTTGGACAGTTTGAAAAGTCGGTATGCAGCCACCATCTCAAAGAGTTGCCGCCGGCTTTTCTGACGGCTTGTACATGACTGCGAAACGCAAACGCGTCAAGCGCCACGTCTCCTACATCATTGCCAAAAGAGTTACCGCTAACCCAGGCAACATTCATCCCCGACGCAAAAAGCGACTTGCCGTTGACGGTGAGCCTGGTGCCTTCCGCGGAATCCTGCGTATCCTGCGGCGGCGGACTCTGCGCCATAACACAAATTGCCATACCTGCCGCGGCGATCATCGCCGATACTGCTTTCACCTTTCTTAACATACTCATCCTCCAGTATTAAATGTTTATATTTTGATATCAAATCGTGAAAATAGGTACAACACCCCTAACTATACAATATTATATATAGAAAGCCGCATGTCAACAATAATCGTAAATGAATAAAAAACTTCTATAATCTTAATGGTTCCTTAAATCACTATTTCCCATGATTTACAACGCAAAGACGCAGTTTTTCGCATAGTTTTTGGAGCGTACTCCCAAAACTATACGATATTGCAGACTTTTTGGATTGTACGCCAAAAACTATACGGGATTGTGAAGTTTTTGGAACGTACTCCAAAAAAGTATTGCGCATTACATTTTTTTAAATAAATTCTTACCATCCAAATCCACGAATATATATATTATTTAAAATGTGTCTTCTTAAAATCCAAAAACGGAGCTATAAAAATATGCTGAAAAGAACAATTAAACTTACCTCTGTGCTGATTTTTGCGCTGTCAACATTAGTGTTTTCTCAATACAACCCTCTTTATTACAGTTCATTGCCAAAGGTTTCTGCCCCTTACGATACCATTTTGCAAAAGACATGGGAGGGGGTAAAGAAGCGCAATATAAACGCCTTTCCTCTCTCTAACGGGCTTGTGCACCGTCCCAAATCCGAGACTCCCGGCGACGCCGTCAGCGAAGGCGTCAGCTACGGAATGCTCTTGGCGCTGTACATGAACGATCAGGAGTATTTTAACAAAGTGTGGGAAGCGGGCGACAGGCACATGGGAGTATCAGGCTCCGGCGGCGGGTATTATTACGACTGGCGCGTGAACGCGAATACTGCCGGTACCGCCATAACAAGAACCGGTACGGGAGCCGCTTCGGACGCGGATCAGGACATTGCGTTATTGTTGATCTTCGCCAACGAGCTTGTCAAAGTCGGAATTTGGGAGCCGTACTCAAGACCTGTAACGGGCAGCGGAACACCTGTGACTTACGAATCGCGGGCGCGCTCAATTCTGCAGGTCATAAGAACCGTCAGAACCTCCTCAGGAATGTCTCGGGTACAAGGGATGATAGATGAAAATTACGGCTATCTGCTGCCAGGATTTTGGGGCGAATCGACCCGTAACAATCCGGCCAGCGGCACCGTTAACCCCGGCTACTTCGCGCCCGCTTTTTACCGCGTGTTCGCCGAATTCGAACCGGCGCACGCAGCGGTTTGGAACACGCTCATCGACACATCTTACGCTCATATCAGGCGGTCGCCGGGATATGCGAGAGGGCTTCTGCCGGACTGGACGAGAGTCAACGGAACATCAACCGGCGGCGCGGGCTATAACGCCTATTTCCGCGGCGACGCGATGTACAGAGACGCTATCCGCGTGTACTGGCGTTTGGCTACCGACTATCTTTGGTATCAGGAACCGCGCGCAAAAGCGTTCCTTGATAACGCGATGGCATTTATAGAGGATACTCTCAGAAACCGCGGAGGAAGCCGCGGAGGAATATATGGGCCGGACGCTGTAAACTTTTTCACCATGAACGGTGATTTTTTACCAGAGGACGATATTGAAAGATTAGCGGGCGGAACTATAACACGCTCCCGCCGTGAACACAGCCACCTCACCGCGGGGATGTGGGCCGCGGCGGCGATAGGAACCGGCAATATGGAACTCGCGGAGAAATACAGCGATAAACTGTTAGAATTTTACACGCGGGGAGAAGATTTTTGGGGCAACGCTGCAGACCCCGCCGGCGGACGGCATATCGCCGCGGGCAGCATGGTCAACCCGAATTTCAGATCTAACCTGCCGGTCAGCCCCACTAACCCCATACAGGTACCGTTCGAGGTGAATGCCAATGTACCGGAAGACACGCTGACTAACGAGATGTATTTTGACCAGTTCTTAGCGTGGTTTGGAGCGTCGATGATCAGCGGCGTATTTACAAATGTGTGGGCCGATCTCAAAGACGGCAATATCCCGCAGAGACCTCAAGACACGGTAACAAGCGTTATAAACCGCAGAGCTTCACCGGCAGAGAAATTCTCTCTGCGCAAAAGCGGCTCTCTGTTTATCCTGACAACCCCGGCAAATATGGCGGGAGCGGATGTGCGTATTGTAAATGTGAAGGGTGTAGTTGCAAAACGCGCAACAATGCCTCAAAACGGCCGTCTTGCGATATCAGCAAGAGAGCTTGGCGCGGGTATGTATTTTGTGGATGTTAAAAAGGCGGGTAAGGCGGGTGTGCGGATGCCGCTTGGGAATGTGAAATAGCGTTTTGGCATTTCCGTTGTGCTCATGTACCCCATCAGATAATGAGCACCTCGTTTTTGATGGGGTTCGCAAAAACATATTGCTGATATTTCCTTGTGGCAAGATGTAGATTATTAGATGTGGAATTACGCTGACGGTATAAAGACCGAAAAAAGAGTTCGCTTGTATGACACAGAAGTATGATTTAAAAGAATTACTGAAAAACCCCGATACACCGCTCACAGAAGAGCAGTTTGAGAATTGGCATAAGTACATGGCTATGACCAATGATGACAAGTCGGCTGCCGATGTTGATATTATGCCGGGAGTTTTGGAGCGTATTAAGGAAATGGAAGAGAAAGGCACATGGTGGTTTTGAGATGCCTGACTTTAATTCGGAGAACTGGTTTCCCGCAATAGAGTTATTATCAGGCATATATGCCAAAAAAGCCGATAAAAGGTTTGTGTATGTCAAAGAGGATGCTTTCGGAAGGCAATTATCTTGTAAAAGGTACACTTAATGTCCGCGGCAACGGCAAGGAAAAAGTTTCGCTGATTGTCGGCGTTAAATAACGGGTAAACTTTTATGAACATAAACTATCTTTTCACAGACAAAGCCCCAAAACCAATCGGCCCCTACAGCCAAGCGGTTGAGGCGGGAGATTTTATTTACATCAGCGGACAGATTCCTCTTTGCCCTGAAAGCGGTGAAGTTATCGGGGTGGATATCGCCGGTCAGACAAAAGCGGCATTAGCTAATTTAAAGATGATACTTGAAAACGCGGATCTTAATTTTTATAGTTTAGTGAAGACAACAGTTTTTTTGACGGATATAAATAACTTTAGTAAATTTAATGAAATTTATCAGCAAGAACTTGGCGGGGCGGCTCCCGCAAGAAGCGTTGTAGAAGTATCTGCGCTGCCAAAAAAAGTTCTTGTTGAGATAGAGGCAGCAGCTTACAAATGCACGTAAAACAGGAATACGAAGTACGCTTAGACCTTTTTCAGGGGCCGCTTGATCTTCTCTTGTACCTTGTCGAAAAGTCTGAAGTTAATATTATTGACATAAAGGTATCACAGATAGCGGCTCAATACAGCGCCTGCCTTGACTTAATGCTTGAGCTTCATCACGAGCTTAATATAGACGTTGCGGGCGAGTATCTAAGAATGGCGGCTGTGCTAATGAGGCTTAAGTCGCGGGAACTCCTGCCGGACTCTCTCCCTGAGGAGGGTCTTGAGACTTCTGAGGGAGAGATATACAACCGCGAACAGCTAATTGAGCAGCTGTTAGAGTATAAGAAATTCAAAGAAGCCGCCGGTACTTTAAAAGCGTTTGAGTTAAAACAGTATGGAACCGCCGCGAGAGGCAAAACCGAAGAGATAGAAAATGTATCATCCGAACAAAACGACGAAGTTGTCCTGGGAAACATTTCCGTTTTCGATTTGTTAAGCGCGTTTCAAACAATTTTAAAGCGTGCCGATGAAAATATCGATCCAAGCCATGTAGTCGAAGTGGATAACTGCCGGATTGACGACAGGATAGAGCATATCTTATCGATGATTACCGATAGAGGCGGCGAGGTTCACTTTGAGGAACTCTTTGGTACGGACAGACGCCGCATTGTGCTTGTGGTGACTTTTATGGCGATTTTAGAGCTTGTGAAAATGGGACAGATCGGTTTTAGGCAGCAGTACGCGTTCGGGGCTATTTTTGTGTCGAAAGCGTTTGAGACCAAATATACTGAGTAACGGCGTAAATTTACGCCGTACACCGGTATAGCCGTTCCCAAAAGTGTGCTTTCGTTACTTACGCGACAAAATCTTCGTCCACCACTCCCTATTCTCAAGATACCACTTTATGGTATCGCGTATCCCATTCTCAAACACCACAGACGGCGACCACCCAAGGTCACGCTGTATCTTTGAAGAGTCAATCGCGTATCTGCGGTCGTGGCCTAAACGGTCTTTAACATAAGTTATAAGACTCTGCGGCTTGCCCAATTCCGCGAGTATTATCTTTACAATATCTATATTATATTTTTCATTATTTCCGCCGATATTGTAAACTTCACCCAAAACGCCTTTAAAAAGAACCGTCTCCACAGCACTGCAATGATCACAAACATAAAGCCAGTCCCTTACGTTCATCCCATCACCATACACAGGAAGCGGCTTGTCGGCAAGCGCGTTTGTAATCATCAGCGGAATGAGCTTTTCAGGAAATTGAAACGGCCCGTAATTATTTGAGCAGCGGGTAATGAGCGCCGGGAAACCAAACGTTTCAAAGTATGAACGCACTAAAAGATCACTGCCCGCTTTTGACGCGGAGTAGGGGCTGTTTGGAGCAAGCGGCGTAGTCTCTGTGAAAAGTCCGGTCTTCCCTAATGTTCCGTAAACCTCATCGGTTGACACATGAACAAAACGCTTATCGCCATAGTTATTACCCCACGCCTCTTTTGCCGCCTGTAAAAGTACCTGAGTACCGAGTACGTTGGTGATAACAAACTGCGCCGGCCCTGTTATGCTTTTGTCAACATGGCTCTCCGCGGCGAAGTGCACGGCATAATCAAAATTTTCATCATCAAACAACTTTTTAACCGCCGCATTATCGCAGATATCGCCTTTTACAAATTTGTAACGGGTATCATTATTTATCTCATTGAGATTATCTAAATTCCCTGCATAAGTAAGCAGATCAAAGTTGACGATAGAACAATCGCTTCTGTTTTTGAGCATGTGGATAATAAAATTTGAACCTATGAATCCGGCGCCTCCGGTAACTAAAATTTTTTTCATTTTATCTGCTTTCCTTGATTGTTTTCTGTTAATAAAAATTCTTTAAAAGCTTCCCGCCAATCGGGCATGATATTTACACCCATCGCTTTAAGTTTCGCATTTTCAAGAACACTAAAGCGCGGTCTTGGCGCCGGACGCGGAAACTCCTCTGTAGTACAGGGTACAACATCAGCATCTATACCGCAAGCGGACACAATCTCTTTTGCGAAATCAAACCAGCTGCACTGCCCTTCGTTTGTACAGTGATAAACGCCGTACTCATTTTTGTCAATAACTTCTAACACTTGTCTGCAAACACTAACTGTCCATGTAGGCGTCCCGAATTGATCACTAACAACTTTCAATGGCTTTTTATTATCGGCTGCCGCCTGTGCGAAACGGCGTATACTCTTCACAAAATTATTACCGTGTACGCCATAAAGCCACGCGATTCTAAAAATCAGATGCTTGGGACAAATTTTGGCAATAAGTTCTTCTCCGCGCAGCTTTGACTTTCCGTAAACGGTCTGCGGATTAGTATCATCCTTTTCAATATAAGGAACAGACGCTCTTCCGTCAAAAACATAATCTGTGCTGAAATGTATAAGCGGCGCACCTGTATCACGCGCACAGGAAGCCAAATTAAAACAAGCGTCTGCGTTGATGCTAAATGCGCTCTCCTGCTTCTCTTCGCATAAATCAACAGCAGTAAAAGCGGCGCAGTTTACGATTACATCCGGCTTTGTATCATTTACACAGCGTTCAACAGACGCTTTATCCGCAATATCAATATCAGGAAAATCAACAGGGAAAACTAAATGGCCTTTAAGCTCCGCCTCTTTGACAAAATCACACCCAAGCTGTCCGCCTGAACCGATTACAAGCAGTTTCATTTTTCCTCCGTAAGTTATCGCAGTACAGCCGTAAGATTTTTGGCGATAGCCATGAAGCACTCCGCCGCTTTAGGATTATTTTGAAGAACCACAGGCCCCAAAGTACGCAGCGACTCCCGTATTTCCGGTGTATAAATAAGATATCCTATATAACGCAACTGCACAGAAAGGTATCTCTGCACAATCGCCGTAAATCCCTCTCCAACTCTTATCTCATCTGCGCCTCTTACCATATTGAGAATAAGAAACGACTTGCGGTTGTCAAGCCACTCTCTCATCTGCCGCGCTTCATCAGGATAACTCGCTTTAACTAAAGCAAGCATGCCGTCAACAGTGGGAGCCTGTTTTCCGCCTTTATCGCTGGTAAAATCTTTTATTACTTTTTGAATATCGGCACGTCCCGGAAAAAGGCGCATAAGCCCGCGGTAAATTCCGCTTTTTAAAAATCCGTAAGCGTTCTCTACAGAGGTGGGGAGAGAATCGGTCACAGTAATGCTGTTTGGAAAAGCCCCGAAGAAATCGCTGACAATGTTGCTGCTGCCCGCTCCGAGATCAACAATTATATAATCAGCCTCAAGAGTTTTCACCGCGTTCAATATTTTTTGTTTTTGACCAAAATTTGGATTAGCGAGTTCGAGAAAATCTCCCGCTCCCGATATGAGCCAGCTTTTAGGGATAGGTGTTTTAACAACCACATCAGAGAGCAATTTGCACTCACCTGTCAAGAAGTGCTGAAGAGTACGCGGCGGGCGTCTCATTCCAAGGCAGGTATGGAGATTGGCGCCGCCAAGGTCTGCGTCAATGTATCCAACCGAAAAGCCGCTCTTAACCAAAGAAGCGCCCAAGTTGGTGCTGATCGTACTCTTGCCAACCCCGCCTTTACCGCCTCCAACAGAAATTATTATCGGTTCACTCATGGCTGCTTGCCGGCTCACTGCTGCTTGACGATTGTAATGCTTCTGCGTTTAATTCTATTACAGAATGGACAAGACCGCTTCTTCTCCAAAGTTCTTCTTGTAAAGCAGGGAAAGACACCTCGTATTCCTGCTCAAAATTTTGAAAATTAACAGAAATTACTGTTCCTGAAAAAAACAGAAAAACTACTGCGGCAACCGTCATAAACAAGCCAACCGCCAAAGCAATCGGAGGCTTTTTGTTTTTGACTTCTCCTTTTGATTCGGCACTGCCGTTAAGCCGATCGCTGTAGCACCTTTGAAGAGCCGCGCTGAGCCGCTTTTCGTAATCTCCAAGATCGGCGGCATACGCGGCGGTGCCGGTCTCCGCGTTAAAATTTTTGAGGCCGCATTTAGACGCAACCCAGCGTCCGGGGTTAAACAGAGTGCGCCCGGTATACTTTGTATAGACGGTCAAAATTTTTTTAACCGCAGCTGCGCACGCCTCATCATGGCCCTCTCCCGCGCCTCGAATTCCTGCATACAAGCAGTTGAACTGATCACGGAAAAGCGCGCAAAATGCCGCGGGGTCACCGGTCTTGGCTAATTTGGTATAAAGCTCTTGCTGAGAAACTATTTTTTTCATGATTCTAAAAATACTTACGGTAATACATTAAAACAAAGTTTTTTGGCTTTTTTACGCGGGGGGTATTGATATTATTTAAAGGAGCGGTGAAATGAAACAAGTCTACGGTAGTATCCGATCTTGAATATTGAACACTTGGCTATATCAAAGCGAAAATTACAAACTAAAAACTAAAACGAGATTTTGAGAAATGAAATATGAGAAACGGAAAGAGATGAGAGGTGTAACTTGATAAATAAAATTCAAGCATTATTATAGGATTATCAAAGAACGGGGAACAAGCAATAGCTCTGCAAGCCGATCTAACTCCCCAAAGTGCTGCTCAACAAGCCCATAAGCCGTATGCAGTGCGCCAACACCGGGCAGACCGTTTTTGTCATGAGTCAGTTTGTCAATACCAAGTTCTTCAAACTCATTGCCCTGATCGCGGCCTATTAATTGGGGAGTTCACTTAATTTCATTTCAAAAGTATACGTTTTCAGTAGCGTAAAGAGCAATTTAGCTTGAATTTTTTTGTTTAAAACATCAAAAAATTACAGTTAAGCCTGACAAAACACTGTCAGCAGTATGAATCCATACATCACCGGCTCTGCAAAATCGTACCCACGCCAACGCTGAGCTGATTCATGCGTGAATCTTTCTTTCCCTCGTACTCTGCGAAGTTTGTTAAGCCTATGTTATATTTGAAATCCCAAAAGTAATTTTCACGCAGGTAAATAACAAAACCTAAAACTACTCCAAAATCAATTGAACCTCTGTCGTCAAAGTCAAACGACGGGCCGTTGTTCCATTTTATTTTTGATGCGAAGGGGATGTCAAGCTGTACACCGCTAAGCAGGTGAAACTGCGTTTCAAACATCCTAAAATCCAAAAGCACCGGAAGAGTAAGCGCAAACTCTCTTGAGCAGGCGACGTCTGTAACAAACGGATTTCTAAAAGCAAGACCGGGCGCCGCGTTAACAGCAAACCAATCTGTGAGGTTGTAGATTACAGCAGCCTGCACCTCAAAACCGTGACTTTTGCGGGAGTTGTGTCTGTACTCTGTGATTTGCAAATCATACAAGTCATCGCGGCTTTCAATCTCTAAAGTCAAATTTTTTGCAGATGAATTGTTATAAGCGAATCGTGCGCCGAGCATTAATTTGCTGTAAACAGGTTTCACCTTTTCCTTAACAGGAACAGCAGTCACAACAGGATAGGGTTGTTGATCTGCTTTTGTTTCAACGGCGGCAACCTCCGGCTCAGGTTCGATTTGAGGTTCCGCTTCAACTTCCGGCTCAACAGCCGCTACTTCCGATTCTGCCTCGGCTTCAGGTTCAGCAGCAGCGATATCTTCAGATTCCGGTTCTGATGTATCTGGTGATTTCGCGGCTTCCGCTTCAACCTCTGTTTCTGCTTCAGCAGGGACTTCTTCTGCCGCTGCGGCAGCTTCTACCGGTTGTTCGGCGTCCTGTGCTAATACCGGGATGGCGAAGCATAGGAGTATTGATAGCGCTGTCATTAAGGATGTGATCGTCTTCTTCATGTACTGCCTTCCTTCTCGTGTTAAGAGCGGCGGGCGGCGCCCGGCGTTAATGATGGTACCCGTTCGTCATCTTCGGCTCAGGGTACGGAAAAATCTATAAATTAGAATCATCAATCATACCGTAGATGGGCGACCGCGAGGGGCGCCCCTACGGTTTATCTTACTATTATCTTTGATGCGTTTACGCGTTTGCCATGCTCTTTCGCCTCTGCTATGTATCTGCCGGCGGGGATTTTGGACAGGGAGATTTTTGCGCTCCCGGTTGTATTGTAACGCGCTACAGTTCTTCCTCTCATGTCTATCAGACTCACCCGCAGCTCCGCTGTTGGATTTGCGTTAATGTTAAGGGTACGGCCATTGACAAACGCAAACGGCCTGACTCTTGTAATTGATGACGTCTGTTTTCTCTTCAACACACCGGGGCGATCTTCGGGCATTAAATCAGACAGAAACGGGTAGCTCTCCCCCTGAACCATAGACCACGCACTCAATGATTTCCCTATATCCCAGTTTGCGTATGTATCTGAGTTCTTCATCTGCTCCGTTGATCTGCCGGTTCCGCCGCTGAGAGAGAGCGTTTGGCCGGATGCTTCGGCGTCCCAGTAGCACGCTGTTATAGCGCCGGCATACGCAAGACCGACAAAACCGCCGACATCGCTCACGCCTGTTACCTGTCCGGCGGAATAGCTCTGAAAAGCGATACCGCCCTCCGAGATCTCTCCTATCAAACCGCCTGCGCGGTCTGTTCCCTTAACCTGAGCGGTAGAGTAAGAGACTTGCACCGCGCCGCCGAGATTTTTACCAACAAGACCGCCTGCCGCGCTGTAGGCTTCTACGGCAAAAACAGAGTAACTGTGTGTAACTAAAGAATTCTCCGATATGCCAACCAATCCCCCCGCGCCGCGGCCCGCGCCAGTTGTTGACGAAGAGGAAAAACTGCGAATAATAACCGAGGAGACGCTGTTTCCAACCAAGCCGCCAACTCCGTCGCCGTCTTCGCTTATTGCCTTGCCGCCTATCGCCGCGCAGCTGTCTATGAACGTGCTCACGCTTGTTCCAACAAGCGTACCTACGCTGTTTTTGCCGTTAGCTTCAACCTGAATTGTTACGCCGATTATCACCGCGCCCTTAGTATATCCAAACAAACCAACGTCGTCGCTTCCGATAATTCCGGTAATCAGTATCGTCGTCTCCTCACCTCTGCCTCTTAATACACCGGTAAACGGTCTGTCGGAAGTACCTATGGGGGTGAAATTATCATACTCATATCCGTCAATAAAATCTGTCAGCTCATAATTGCCGTTTAAGGGAAACCTGGAATCATTGCCAATCAGGTTCAGCTCCTCAATGCTTGATATTTCAATAACATCTCCCTTGCCGATCTCCTCAAACTTCGCAAAAAATTCGATAACAGTATCTTTGCCGCTTATACCCCTGTCAAAACGCGTCATCTCTTTACGGCCGTCACTCCATTCAACAAAACGAAAACCGCTCTGCGGCACCGCGGCAACAAGCGGACCGCGCAAATTTGTTCCCGCGGGAACACTGAAATATGGAAGCGCTGCGGCTACACCGCCAACCATTATTTTACCGCGTTTTTCATCCGAAGTAGAATACTCAAAAACCGTCTTATTTTCCTTGAATGACGGATAACCATCTTTTATCACCCAAATACCGGAAGTGTCCCATCCCAAAAACGAGCCGGCCTTTTGCATATCATCTGTAGACAAACCCCGCGCGCCCGCACCATCAGACGATCTTTGCTTTGTAGCGTCTGTATCCCAAAAACTCCTCTCAACCCTAACATTTCCAACTAAACTGCCGCCGGAATTTTGACCCTGCACTCTCCAAGTGGTTGTATTCCCAAAGTCAAGACCAATAAGCCCGCCCGCTTTACCGTTTCTTGCGGCCTCTACTAAACCTGCCGCGTAACTGTTTTCTATCCGTCCGCCAAAAACATAGCCAACCAAACCGCCCGCAGTCTTTGTACCGTAAACCTTACCGGTATGCGCGAAGCTGTTGGATATCCCGCCATCTGTGAGAAGACCCGCCAAGCCGCCGGCGTTATGACCATCAACGCTTGCCGTAGAATAACTCATAGAAATCCTGCCGGCGTTTATACCGACAAGGCCGCCGGCGTTATTCTCCCTTGTCCGAACAGCGTTAACGCTGCCCGCACTGTGACACCACTCAATAATTCCCATATTGATACCCGCCAAAACTCCGGCGGCATGGAAACCGGTTACATCCCCCTCAACACTAACACGCTTAACCTTGCCCTGAGCGCCGATAACGCCGAACAGGCCGGCTGCCCAGCCGCTCAGCGAATCTCTTCTGTTAATGTTAAGACCGCTTACCGCAAAACTCTTTCCGTCAAAATTACCGATAAACGGATTGGTGATGTTACCAATAGGCGCGAAATTTTCGGGAAGAGCAATATCATTGACAAGCACATAAGTCTCCGTTATGTTTTTAATGATATTATCCCTGATGATCTGAAAATCTTCAGGCTTACTTATCTCTTTGGGAGAAACGTCTGAGGCGAACGAGACCGCCGCCATTGCGGCCGTTATCATCACGACCGATGCTAATTCTCTTATCGACATAATTATCCTTTCATTGCTGAAAATATAATTTTAACATTTTACTATTGTAATTGCAATGATTTTGAGCGGTTATACAGATGTACGGCATAAATTTATACTGTGCCGCTAAGCAACAGAGCCGGCCTTGAGTGCGGTGCAGTATAAATTTATGCCGTTACCCGGTATGTTTAATAAATTCAACGGCCTTTTTGTAATTATCCGTATATCCCCAATGCGCCCACATGATCCCTATCGGTATGGGTCAAAAATACCGCGGCTATATCGTCAGGATTAATGCCTAACTTTTCCATCTCCCGCGCCACGGTTTTCTGATTCATCGCGCAGTCAAAAACGATGTATTGACCGCTGTCATGCACTATGAACATATTGGCGAAATCATCCCTTATTACAAAAATATCATCCGCAGCTTTTCCTGTTTCCATAGGAGTAAAGCCCGACATTTCGGATCTCAACTTCATCATCATCCCGCCGTACGCCAATAATAATAAACCTGTAATAATGCCGGTTACTATTAATGTTTTTTTCACAACTTTTTTCATGTATTAATCTCTGTATTTAGTATGTCAATTTAACCAATCAGAATATTAACAAGAATGAGGTTGCTTATGAGAACCATAACCATAGCGGCAACTACCGCTTTTTTGGTAAAGGCTCCAACGCCTACAGCGCCGCCTTTTGCGTTAAAGCCGTAGTAACAGCCCGAGAGTGAGATCACAAGGCCGAAGACAAATGACTTCACAACGCATATTACAACATCCTGTGTCTGAAAAAGCAGCCTTACTCCCTTATAGAAAGCGGCAAAACTTAACCCTAAAGCAACCTCCGCAATAACCTGAGCGCTTACAATAGCAATCGCAACGGCAAAAATGGTGAGCACCGGCACCATCACGCATGAGGCAATAAGACGCGGAGCTAAAAGATAAGTGTATGGGTTAAGCGACAAACAGACCATCGCGTCCATCTGCTCCGCGACTCTCATTGTACCAAGCTCCGCGGCAAGTTTAGCGCCTATGCGCCCCGTTATAACAAGCGCTGTAAGAACCGGCCCAAGTTCAGTAAATACCGCTTTGCCTACACCCGCCCCAAGATACGTAAGCGGAATCGCGTCGCCAAAAATGTACTGAACCTGCCACGCGCTCACAGCGCCCACAAATATGGAGGTAAGAAGCACAATCGGAATAGATTGAACCCCAAGTATGAACATCTGTTCGCTTATCAAATGATAACGGCGGATCGTTGCCGGAAACGCCTTTAAAATCCGGAAAAAAAAGATGGAGATCGATCCCATCTGTTCTAAGGATTTGCGCGTGCTTGCGCCTACAGATTCCGCGAAATTGTCTAAAGCATTTGCCATTTTTTATTTACTCTCATACATTGCTTTTCTGATAAGAGACCTGAGTTCGGCGGTGGCCTCGAAAAAGTATGGTCCTATATCAATAGCTGTTCCCATCTCTCTGCGCTTTTCAAAACGGCTGCCGGCTTTTTTATTTATCCAGCCCCCTTTAAATACCGCTTTACCTGTCATTAATATTGATTCATCATTAATCTCTTCGTACTGTTTGCCTGTAAACTCCAAATTTATATCTATCGTCAAGTCTGCTTTTGTGCCTGACGGCACTACTTGAATATTGCATGAGTCTTTGAGAAATTTGCGTACATGGTCGCCTGAAATGAATTCGCGCGACAGGTTAATTGAGCTATCGGGCGAGTGCGCTTTAAAATTAAGAACCGCGTTAAGCGTGGGGACTTTGTACATAAAAGAGAGCTCCTGCCCGCGGTTTAACCTTATCCCCAAATCCCTGAACCTTATGAAAAAAGGCGCTTCCATATACGAACGCGCGTCAGGCATAAGGCTGAGCATGCTTCCGTTGTGAACAAAAGGTACTACATGATTGTCTAACGCCAAAGTTCCGTCAATAAATGTAGCCATGCGGTAGAGTTCGCGCCCGTTCTGTATAAATGCCGTAATGTTGAGTCCCGTTAACGGCTCTCCGTCAATTGTAAATTTAACTGTTGGGAATTTAACAGGATTCGCCCCCGGTTTGCCCTCAATAATCATTACGTCGGTCTTAACCTCAACTTTGTTAAACAACCCCTGCACTGTTCTGCGTAAGACGTCTATAGTTGGGTCTTTAGACTCAACGCCTATTTGAAGCAGCGCCGCGCTCAGCGCCCTTATGGAGTTCGAAAGCGCAGCATCGGGATCACTTTTTACCGCAGCTTCATAACGCGCCCAGTTTTGCCTGATAAGCACTCCGTAATATTGATTATGCTCATTGAGCGCTTCCCGCAGATCCCTTTCGTTTAGCGAAAGCGACAGGTTCCACGTGCGGCCTCTGTTGAAAGTTCTCTCCTCGGCGGACACAAGCGCGCGTTCCGTAAGTTTATCAAGACTGAATTTTTTAACACTGTTCACAGTGTCAAGCTCAACGCTTGCGCTCTCTTTTAGCCATATGTAAATTTCCTTGCGTAAAGAGGCAGCGGCGTCTTTACGTATGCTGTCGGCGATCTCTTTAGTGATCGGCCCATAATGCCTGATGCCGATAGTCGCGGTGACGGGGCGGGTATTTGCCGGACGGGCGTCAGCCGCGCCTGCCTTGTTGATAAAAGGGAATTGCGTTCCCAGCAATATAATACTGATAACAAAAATTATGTGTTTCATTTCGCAACCTCCAAAACCATATCCGCAAGTTCACGCGCCTGATTTTCGCTTTTCGCTTCCGCGTAGCACCTTATTATGGGTTCTGTGTTTGAAGCGCGCAGATGAACCCAGCCGTAATCGCGTATGATTTTAAGTCCGTCGGTTTTATCTTTTTTCTCATTTGCAAAATGAGCGTCAAGTTTTTCGATAAGCGCCGGCGGGTCAATACCCTCGCATGATATTTTATCTTTCACAATAGCGTAAGTCGGCCACTGCGAGGCAAGCTCAAAAAGCTTTTTACCGCTTCGGGCCATCTCCTCAAGTATCAGCGCAAGCCCGGCGAGGCCGTCCCTTACTGTTGATATGGCGGGATAGATCACTCCGCCGTTACCCTCACCGGCTGCGGCGCATCCGTTTTTCTTCATCCCCTCTACAACATTAGCTTCGCCTATTTTTGTCCTGAATACTTTTACGCCGTATTTCGCCGCCACGTCGTCAATAAGCATGGATGTGGAAAGATTCGTAGCAACATCGCTCTTTACTTTTGACAATATATTATCAAGCGTAAAAACAAGCGTCATCTCCTCTGAGATCTCCTGACCGCTCTCTCCCATTGTAGCAAGGCGGTCGGCGTCCGGATCAAATACAAATCCGCCCCAAAACTCACTGCTGCTCTTTAACAAGTTGGACAGATCTGCAAGATGCTCAGGACGAGGTTCCGGATTGTGAACAAAATCACCGTCAAGTTTATTGTGCACCCCTCTCCATTTTACGGAAAGTTTCTCAAGCAGTTTTGGGAAAACCGCACCGCCGGCGCCGTTTATGGAATCAACAGCTATCGTTATATTTTTAGAGCGGATCAGTTCTGCATCAATTTTTTGAAGGATTTTGTCAACATGTATTTCGGTGATATCTATGCTTTCAGCAGGTTCATCACTGAATTTAGCGAACTCCTCGACGCTTGGATACTCCTCTTTCTTAAAGCCGTTATATACCTCTTCACACTCACTGCCGCCAAAAAGCCTCCCGCTGCCATGCACCATTTTATAACCGTTATAGGGAAGCGGGTTATGGCTTGCGGTAATAATTATCCCGCCAGCTGCGCCAAGGTGAGAGACCGCAACGCAGGTAGTCGGCGTAGGTGCAATGCCGATATCCACAGGTACACCGCCCGCTGCCAAAATACCGCGCGAGGCGGCTTTCATCAACAACTCACCCGTGGGTCTTGTGTCCCTTCCAATCACTATTTTGCCTTGACCCTTGCCGGTCAGTGCTAATTTAGTTTGAATAAAGGCAATGCGCGAAACGAACAACTCATTGAGAGTTTCGCCGTATTTTCCTCTGATACCTGAAACCGACATTATGGGAAGTTTACTCATTTTAACTCTCCTTATGTTGACCCTGCTTCCCAAGCGTTCTAAAAATGTTGCGCTGTTTGGGATACAGGTAGTATTTTCGTATTATTAAAGATATAGTATCTTTAAGAAAAGCAGACTATCAAGTGCGATCGTCCCAGTGAGTATAAATATAATAAAAAGCAGCCCATATAAAGCGTGAGGTTTTACAGATGAATATAGAACTATTGTGGATATTCCCGATAATCGGCTTTGGCGTGTTTGTTTCGCTTACTGTTTATCTGATTCACAGCAAGTATTCAGACAACGGCCAAGAGATGAAACGCCGTGTAAAACAGTTCAACAGCGGCGTTAATTATGTGCCTCAAAGCACAGAACGGGCGGCCGCGCAGCTTGAATCGCGTCTTGGCGAACTTGAAAACACAATTGCTTCTCTCACAAAATCAATTGCAGCCAATCAAAAACCCGGCGAAACTCAAACTCCCGCGTTTAATGCCGCGGAGCAAAACGAGCTAAGAAAGATGCTTGACAATCTATACCGCGAATACGGTGTAATCATGAGCGAAAACAATGCGTTAAGAAACCGCTTCAGCCCGCACCCCAACACCGGTAATCTGATAACTCCGGTTCATCAGAACCCTAAGGTAAACTTGCGTATATTTGACGACACCCGTTACCTGAACCCGCAAAATTTCGATGATACTTCGGAATTTGATATTGCGGTTGGCGAGAAGTAAAACAGGCGGGAATACTTTTTGGGAGAACAATTATAAAGAGTTATTACTTGGTTGATCCTTTTATTTATTTTAAAAAAAAGGAGATATCATGAGCATAACAAAATTTGCTGCAGCGTTTAAGACGCTGTTAGTTTTCACGGCAAACATCTACGCGCAGGAGATGGATACGGCTTATGTTCCATTTATTGTAAATGTAGACGCGGCTGTTACAGTACAGCAAGGTACGACTGTCTTTGAAAAAGAGGTCGAAGCGAATAAGGCGGATACCTTGATCATCACCATTGCTAAAGGGAGTCTGGCTTCGGTATTAGACGGAGCGCGAATGCAGATAAACACTCCAGCGCTAATGTCAGGCTCACACGGGAAAATCTCCCTGAATCTACCCATACACTCATACAAAAATGCAGATATTTCACTGTATTCATTAAGCGGAAAACGAATTCTGCGTACTAAGGCGAACGCCTCAGAAGTGCATAGAAACATATCGCACCCAAACCTCATGGCCGGTGTCTATTTACTGTCGGTGAAGTCCGCAAGCGGTCAAAGTCTTTCAAATCGTCTGACACATCGCGGCGGCAACCTGAACATCAACGTAATGTTTGGCGGAAGCGAAAATTTTTCAACCGGTTCGCCAATGACAGCTGCGAATACTGCATCTACTGGTTG
Organism: Chitinispirillia bacterium; assembly: GCA_009784115.1. GTDB lineage: Bacteria > Fibrobacterota > Chitinivibrionia > Chitinivibrionales > Chitinispirillaceae > WRCH01. Next base: position 26,585 of record WRCH01000007.1, on the reverse strand, counting down.
GACAATAACAGTTTCCGCAGCAGAGCATGCCGACTCTTCGTATACGCTTAATCTGAATTTAGGATCAAACAGTTTACAATCAATAACACTGTATCCTAACAGCATTATGAAGCTGCCCAACCGGCCGCTTACGCAAACCGAGCTTAACGCATGGATCGCACGCTATGGCGTAATGGGCGGACCGAGTGAGTTTGAGCTTGAGGTAGTCCGTTTGATCAACATTGAAAGAACAAGCGCAGGACGCACTGCTCTTGAGATTGATATTCCGCTGATGATGGCGACCAGGTTCAAAAGTCAGAATATGGCGGACTTGGAGTACTTCAGCCATACAAGCCCGATATACGCAGCCAACTCCGGCGACTACTCGCCCGGCATAATATCACAAATGTTCGGCGGAACGAGAACCCCCTCCGAAAACATAGCGCGATCCAGTAACGCAACCCCGGCATCCATTGTGAATATGTGGATGAATTCCGAAGGTCACAGGAATAATATCCTGAACGCTAACTCAAGAACCATAGGGGCGGGTGCGTATAGTGTTGAAACCATCGGCAGCAATAACAGGCCAAGAACCGAAACCTTTGTCACGACGAATTTCGGGCGGTGATTTGGGGCAAGAAGCTATGACAAAACAATTATTGTTTGAACTCTGCCGCCGGCTTCACTACAAGTTCTTCATACTGTTTAATCATCGATTGACAAATGCCCTCATCCTCCCCAAGTTCTCCAAGAGCGAGCGCGGCGGCTTCTATTGTGGAGAGACCGGTTTTTTTCATCTGCTTTCTTAAACTTGGGTGCGACGGATTTAAACTGATACGGTTAAGCCGCAAAAACCACGGATTGCGCCACCACATCGCTTTAGCCTGTTTCCACGAGCCGTCTATCACAACGATCCCTTTTATTTGCGGCAAATCTTCGACGACACGTCCGTTTTTTCCCGTAACACTTATTGCGGAATCTTTACCGGTACGTTTTGCGGGTTTATTATCATTATTATTTGACGACAGATGAAGCTCATTTTTAAGATAAAGAATTCCCCACTCAGAGGGCGCGCTGTTATCACCGCATACTTTTTTGAAATTAGGCCATGATAATCCTACCCTCAAATCGCTGTTTTTAAGAGCAAGCCTTGTGAGGCGCGCAGAGTTGAGTACCTTAAACTGTTCTTGCGGATGCTGCAAAATGAGCACTCTCACCTTATTGGAAAAACTTTTCACAGCTTCACAGATACACATCTGCTTTTCGCGAAAACAGTTTGCACAGGCAGTGTTGCGGTTAAATTTTAGTTTTGCGTCCAAGCAAATATCCAATCTTATAAAAAGCGCATGCCGTGTACCGGTATATATTAAGGTGACAACTCCCGGCACATCGACTGCACGAACCATCGTGAGGCCGCTGTACCGGGAGTTGCGACCTTTAACTGCCGAAGTAATATACTAATATAAAATATGGGTAATAACTAATTTTTTCTTTAGTTGTAATAAAAGAAAACCCTGCACGAATTACTCTTCACTCACAAGCATCATCAGTTACGGTCATTTTCAAAAAGGATTATTTAATGAAATCAAAATTTTCTTTTCTATCCCTCTCATTTGCTTCGCTTCTTCTTATTGTTTCACTTGCTGTTACAGCAGATCAGACAGACGATAATGTTTATGGAAAGGATCAGGCAGAAAACTTGTATCATAACGCGAAACTTTGCGAAACTAAAAAACAGAACCTAGAAAATTACCGTAAACAATTGGTGGATGAAGCAAGACGCGAATGCTGCGGCCTTAAAAAAGGCAGGCCGCTGTTTTTAAGAGCTGTACATTGCCCGGAACTTGTAGAAAAAGAGAAATAATTGATTGATACACCCTTGGTTTTTTCCGCGTCACGCAGAGACGCCCGCGACCTCTTTTCGTCGCGTCTCCATAGCCTCGGATTTTAACCGGGGGTTCTCAATTTGGGGTCAATCAAATCCCCCCATCGGGGAAAAAGATGGGGCATATAGTCGAAGCAGCTCTTGACGCGTACCATTTCTGTTTGGAACCGTTTGGCAAAATAGCCGTCCCCTCAATGCTATTTTCTCTTACGGTTCCAAACAATGTGGTTTTTCCTCTGTTTCCCTCGTCAATAACGATACGGATTTTATCTCCGCGCAGCTCTAATTCTTTGAATACAACACTGCCGCCGCTGATATTAGTGATATTGCCTGATAAACGCTGATACTTTTGATCAATACACATCGAATAACTTTTACCGGGCTTGCCGTTATATTGCCAGTTCCACGTTCCTGAGACATTGGCCGGAATAATCCACAAATACACGGTGTTCGTTCCTGTACTGACTGTAGAATCAGCCGCCCACTCTCCCATGTCAAAATCATTAGATACGATTCTTGCACCCGGCTTTAGTTCGTTAAGCAGTTTGGGACGCAGTTTTATATTGACGTCGGGGAAAAGGTAAATAGTCACAACTGAAGCCTTTGCGAGCGGTACCTGAAAAAAATCTGTCTGATAAAATTTTACCCGGTCTTCTACACCTATAGTTTTTGCATTCTCTTCACTTTCGCTGATCATTGCCGCGTCGATATCTATTCCAACTCCCCGCGCTCCCAAAGCCGCGGCGCCTATCACTACTCTTCCGTCGCCGCATCCAAGATCAAAGACCGTGTCTTCAGGCGTAATTTTCGCAAGATCAAGCATAGCGTTTACAACATCCATCGGCATCGGAACAAAAGGCAGATCGTATTCATAGCGTTCATGAGAGATAAGTACTGCTGCGCAGACACAAACTATTGATATTATATAAGCCGCTCTCATGAAAAACCCCCGAAAAGGTGATTGCCGCTTCTATAAATATTTAAGGTGCAAAGGCAATGCCACGAAAGAGTACATCCCTTCGGGACGCAAAAAAACTCTTTATAAAAAAAGTTAAAGAAAAACGATTTCCGCCGATAAGTATACAAGACAGGAGAGCTTTCCGCTAAAACAAAATTACCATTAAAGCGAAAAGAGGGACGATGAAAATCGATTCTTATGCCGTATCAATGGCTTCAAATTCTGTTTCGGTAAAAAGCCATACTGTAACTGAACAGTTTGTTATAACTAACGGCGCAAACTCAGGCGCGCCGCAAACTAATGGAAACGCGTTTCCCGCGTCTTGGCTCACTCTTTCGCCCGAAGCACAGGAGCAATTGCGGGAGCAGTTAGCAAATAATCAGCAGCAACAGCAGCAGACAAATAATGAAGTCACAAGAGCTGAACAGTCAAGACAGTTCATGGGGTTCAGCCTCTCTGATGAACAAAGAGCAAAAATCCTGATGATTGAACAGTTAGTTGAATCTTTAACAGGCAAGAGAAATCCTTTCAGTCTTCGCAGGATGTTTTCTTCTGATGGAACCGTCAATATGCAGCAGATGAATCCGGCGAATAATTTAATGCAGCGACTCGGCACTCAAAATGTACAGCAAGTAAATCTCTCTTTTCAAAGAACCGAAACTTACTATGAATATCAGGAGATGTCATTTCAAGCCTCAGGCATTATAAAAACCGCCGACGGGCGTCAAATAAATATTGACATGAACGTCTTTATGAGCCACGAGTTTTATACGTCAAACTCAACATCAATTGACATTGCGCTTCAAACAGGAAGACTCGCCGATCCGCTTGTTGTCTCTTTTGACGGAATTCTTCCATCGTTTACACAGGATAGATATGAGTTTGATCTTCTCATAGGCGATGATCTTCAAAACATTTTCATGCCTGTAAACGGATCAGGGTTTTTGGCGTTTGATAAACACGGCGACGGGGTGATTAACTGCGGATCGCAGCTCTTTGGCGCTCACACAGGCTGCGGGTTTTCGGAGCTTGCCGCTCATGACAGCGACGGCAACGGATGGATTGACGAAGGCGACGCAATTTTTGAACATTTAAGAATAATGTTTGTTGATAAGGACACCGGAGAGTTTATGCTTCTGACTCTCAAAGAAGCTGGAATTGGCGCGATATACCTTGGTCATGTTAATACTCATTATGAGATCAACAGCAATCAGCACGAAACGCAGGGTATAATTCGTAAAAGCGGCTTTTTTCTGTATGAGAATGGAAACACCGGACACATACATCATATTGACTTGACGTATTGAACGGTGTCAAAATGAACCGCGATGGGTTGCATGAATCGCAATGGGTTAAAACCCATCGCTGCAATCTACGCTCTCCTAAAGGGGCGCGGGAGAAAGCATATTCGATTAAAATGAAATGTCAGATTCTATGATGCGGCTGCCGTCTCCCGCGTCGCTGAATCGAATAATCTTTGCATAGGGCGGAAGAGCGGCGGGGAACATTGTTCCCCACTCTACAAGACAAACGCCGTCGCCGTATATGTATTCATCAATACCTATGGATGTAAGCTCATGCTGTTTTTCTATGCGGTAGAAATCGAAGTGATAAACGGGAAAAACAGGCGTACTGTATGTATTTACAATAGAAAATGTTGGACTGCGTACCGCTGCGCCGGGTGAAAGCGCTTCCGCAAACCCGCGCACAAACTCAGTTTTGCCGGTTCCAAGATCACCGTCAAGAACATACACATCACCCGGGGCCGCAATTTGCGCAAGTCTTGCTCCTAATGCGCGGGTATCTTCAATTGTCAACGATTTTTCTTTCATTATGCTATCTTTCGATTCAAAAAATCCACAATTAAAGATAAATTATGCTAAAATAGCAAATGAAAAGAATCAAGGTTTTAATTTTGCTCAATAAAAAATATCACGTGAGCCAACCTCACGGCGCTCAAATGATAACATATCAGGTAGACTTTCAACCTACCCCGCAGTAATCTCCGCCAACCCGCCCATATAAGGCCGCAAAACCTCCGGCACGATAACCGTGCCCAAAGCTGTCTGATAATTCTCCAATATAGCAACTATAATCCGCGCCGTAGCAAGGCCGCTTCCATTAAGCGTATGCACAAGTCTTGGCTTATCACTGCTCTTGCCTCTAAAGCGGATATTCATACGCCGCGCCTGAAAATCTTCAAAATTACTGCATGATGATACTTCAAGATATTTATTTTCGGCAGGAGCCCAAACTTCAAGGTCATAACATTTAGCCGCCGCAAAAGACATATCCGCGTCACAAAGCAATAGAACTCTGTATTTGAGATTTAACGCTTTCAAAATGCCCTCTGCATGACCGCGAAGCTTCTCATGCTCTTCGTAGGATTTTTCAGGTTCAACAAATTTTACAAGTTCTACTTTGTTGAATTGATGCACACGCAGAAAACCCTTTGTATCCTTACCATAGGAACCTGCTTCACGTCTGAAACAGGCGCTGTAAGCGCAGTAATTTATCGGAAGTTTAGCGGCGTCAAGAATTTCATCACGATGTAAATTTGTTACAGGAACTTCTGATGTTGGGATGCAAAAAAGCTCGTCTTCATTTATATAATACATTTGGTCTTCACTTTTCGGAAGCTGTCCTGTTCCGTAAGCGCTCTCTTTATTGACAAGAAACGGCGGGAACACTTCCGTATATCCATTTTTATTTGTGTGAGTATCAAGAAAAAAGTTAATGAGCGCCCGCTCAAGAAGCGCTCCCTTGCCTTTAAGGACAGGGAACCCGGCGCCGCTGACTTTGGCGCCGCGAGAAAAATCAATTATGTCAAGCGCAATGCCCAGTTCCATATGATCTTTGAGTTTGAAATCAAACGCAGGAACTTCTCCCCATTCAGAAACTACGGCATTGTCTTTTTCACTCGCGCCGCGCGGAACTGATTCGTGAGGCATATTGGGAATACGCTCCATGAGATACTGCTGCTGTTTTTCTATCTCCGCAAGTTTATCATCAAGCTCTTTTATCATATCAGATGTTTGCTTCATCTCCGCGATAAGAGCTTCCGCGTCTTTTTTCTCTTTTTTAAGTTTCGCAATCTCCTGAGAGCTCGCGTTGCGTTTACTTTTTAGCTGCTCTACTTCGCGTATTATCTCACGGCGTTTTGCGTCGAGTTCAGTAACCCCTTTTATATCGGCGGGACTCTTTTTTCTCGCCGCGCCTTCAGTTATCTCGCCAGGGTTATCCCTTATTCGCTGAATGTCAATCATACGTCAAACTCCTTAAAGGTTGTATTCGCCCGATGTTTTCGGGCAGGAGAATAAATATATATTTTTGCCGTAAGCAGATATTAACTTGAGTATGTATTGCTTGGCGAACGATCTACAATATAATTTTATACTTAATAATTGCATGTAATCTCTAACGCTTTAAATATATGTGTTGATTGATAGCAATAATGTTTTTTGTTGATTAACTAAAGGAGGATAAGTCATGAGTAAGGTGATGTTTAATGGGACGGTTAGCGCAAGAAGAGCAGCGGTTTTTTGTACGATAGCCGCAGTTGTAATTTTTGGTTTGGCCTGTTCGTCCGGGGCCAAAAAAAATAGTGTGATGGAAAGCAGCGCACAGCCGCGGCAAAATAATGTCCAAACACAAACAGCTCACGCACAGCAGCCGCAGGCGGCTTTTCCCGCGGCTCAGAGTGCGGCGGCGACCGCTTCCAGGGCGAATACGTTTACCGATGAGAGAGATGATCAAAAGTATCGTATGGTGAAGATTGGTAATTTGACATGGATGGCGGACAATTTGAACTTCAGGCCGAGAACCGGTTCTTTGTGTTACGGAGCAGATATGACTAACTGCGACAAATACGGACGGCTCTATGATTGGAACGCCGCGCAGGACGCCTGTCCGGCGGGATGGCGTTTGCCAACTGCCAAAAATTGGGACGACTTAATCTCCCAAGCGGGCGATAACGAATTTGCCGCTAAAAAACTAAAATCAAAAACCGGTTGGAGCGATAATGAAAATGGTACGGATGAGTTCGGTTTTGCGGCTCTGCCGGGTGGTTTTCGCAGTGGTGAAGATATGGTTTTTCACGATATAGGTAAAAAAAGCGGATGGTGGGCGACTATAGAAGCGGGCCGGCATAGATTTGCAATTTTTGCGGATAATAAAGACTGCCAATTAGGGTGCGACGGCTGCTGGTGGGAGGATAATTGGGGGTTTTCTATCCGCTGCGTTAAAGATTAAAATCGTCCCTAACGTTTCCGTGTTTTACGTAATACCTCATTTACGCCCCGGGCGTTGGGCCCGGGGCGAATGAGAGACGCGCTGCCTCTACCTTGCGATCAATACTCGTTCCTGCAATGTCTGCGATCCTGCCCGCAGTTTTATCAAATACGTTCCGGTCGCAAGAGTACCTGTTGAGATACGCTCGCTGTAGGCGCCGGCGTCTTTTATCGTGCTGACTAACGTCTTCACCTTTTTTCCCTTGACATTGAACAGGTCAAGCTGTACCGCGCCTTTATCCTTTATCGCGTAGTTGACATTGATCACTCCGCTGTTTCCAACATGCGATACATTTAACGCGTAGCTTGACGGAGGTGTCTTGCCGAGTACGGATGTGGCCTCGTCTCTAACCGCGATAAGGTACATCATAGACGTTGTGGTACCGTCATTAGAATTCGGGCCGAGCGCAACTATCTGACCTGACGCGACAGATCTGCTGTAGACCGTGAAAACACGGTCGGCAGTATTGTCATTCACCGTTAATCTCGTGGTAGTTGCAGTAAAACCTCTCGCGGCAAGCCACGCGGGTCTTGGGCTGACTCTGTCTTCGTGGGCTATGTAGACGGTGCCGCTTCTTCTCATCCTGAATCTGATAAGAGTGTCGGGTGATGATAATCTTCGTGTCTCCTGAGATGCGGCAACCCACTCCGCGCCCTGCAATTGCGCAGGTATTGTACCTGTCACAAATTCACGGTCGCCGTAGATTCTTTGCTGCGGTCTGAGATTGGTTTGAATCGACCAAGCCGCCGCGTTCGCAGGGTCAAAAAGCGCGAGGCTGTCAATAAAATCACCCGAGCCAATGAACGCGGCTACCGTTATATTTACGGCTGCTGATGTTGCGTTAGCACCAGCATTAGTAGCCGCTCTCGCCGTGATGGTATGCGCTCCCGCGGGAGGATTCGTCCACGCGAACGTGTAAGGAGCTGCGCTTCTCTCACCCAATTTTGTCGAACCGTTAAAAAATTCTACAAGTGAAATACTGCCGCCGGAAACGGAAGCTGTCGCCGTGATATTGACGGTCTGACCCGGCAGAAATCGTGCGTTGTTGGCCGGTACCGTAACGGCCACTGCAGGACGAGGGTTCGGCGTCGTATTGCCGCCCGCTACCACAACGTTAGGCGTTGGAGGCGGGAAATCCATATCACTGGCGATATAGTACCCCGGATGCGGCGGCTGGTTGTACGATGAATTCTGCCACGCCACAGCGACTCTGTACGTTGGGTCGTGCATGAGCGTAACCAAGCGGTGCGTTGTCGGCATCGTTGATGTGTAGATTCTTATCGCGCTGTTTCCGGCGGCAAAGATTACCTCCTCGCGCCAGTCGCCGAATATGTCGGCTTGTAAAACAGGGTTTGACTTCGTACCATTGATTGAGCTCGCGCCGGTTGCTGAAAGAAGCGCGGTGCCTCTGTTGTTTGCGATACTCCACTTTGTGATTGTGTTGCCGTCAAGAAGAGCGCGGGTGAGATCGCCGTCCCAAAAGATGACGTGGTTGATTGAATTCGGTCTAGTTCCAACATTTCTGCCGGTAATGTCAAGCAAACCTATACCGCTTGCCGCCCAAAAATGAAATCCGGGTCTGCTTGCGTCAAGAAATCCCGCGGTCGCACGACCTACATCATTACTGTTGTCAACACTAAAAACCACATTGCCGTTATTGGCGTGCCGCAGAGATACTCCTACGGCACCGCTCTCCTGCGGTGTGTAAACTTGTGGAATAGGATTCCCTTTTATCATGTGCGCAACGTGGAGGGCATCACCGTGGCCAAGTCTTGACGTCCACATTCCTCTGCCATCAGGGCCTATTACGGCCGCACCGGTGATTATGGAGTGACGTCCGCTGTTGTCAACATCTGCTACGCTTAACTGATGATTGCCTTGACCAGAGTAATTACTGTTACCGGAAGAGTTTGAGTCAAAAGTCCAGCGCCGTGTAAGCTGCCCATTGCGATAGTCCCAAGCAGCAAATGTCATGCGTCCATAGTAACCCCGTTGAAACACCGCGCTTGGGCGTTCACCGTCAAGATAGGCGACAACGGCGTTGAAACGGTCAACACGATTGCCATAGGTTTCGTTGTTGCCCCAGCCGCCTATTGGGTCGCGTCCGGGCCAGTAATCCGCTGTGGCAAGTTCCGCGCCGGTTTCACCATCAAAGACTGTCAGATACTCCGGCCCCGAAAGGATGCGGCCGCAGCTGCTGCCTGTTCCTGTAACACGACGTATAGCGCTGTGGTTAGCATTCGCGGCAGGCCCCATCCTGATAAACTGCCCCGTGCCGTCCCGCGTACCCTCCGCCGTTTTCATCATGATCTGTGCCTTGCCGCTGCCCTCAAAGTCATACACCATAAACTGGGTGTAGTGCGCACCGGCTCTAATGTTCGGCCCGAGGTCGATGCGCCACAGCCGCTGACCGCTAAGTGTATACGCATCAATGAATACATTATCCGTAGTCTGCGTCAACGGGCCTCCGGCTCTTGGCGGTCCGCATGGTCTTACGTTTCCGCTGCATCCGGCCCCCTCACCATCGCTCCCGTTACAAACGGTAATGCCGTTATCTATCGCATTGCTCGGTTCCCACTTGATAATGATGTCGTAAACGCCGTTACCCGTAAGGTCGCCCACACTGCCGTCATTGGGCGAATACGTGCCAAAGAACTGACCGGTTGGCGGTCTTTGGAGAGGGATTTCGAGATACCCGGCATTTGCGCCTTGAGTGTTGGCAATGAGTATCGCCGGATCACTCGCCGCTTGTTCTGTACCGTTGACAACTGCGCGGACAGTATAGGTACTTGTACCTGTCTGCTGTGCAGTGTTAGCATCTGTATAAATCGTTGCACCTGTGATAGGAGTAGAATTTAGCCGCGTTGTCCCGCGGTAAACATTGAATCCGGTATTATACGGCTCATTCGCTAAAAGCCGCCATGAGAGAAAATATCCCTGACCCTGCCGTACAGCGATAAGTCCGCGGTTCAGTCTCTCTACCTGCATAGGCCCCTGCGCGAAAACGGACTGCGCAAAAAGCGTGCAGACAAACAGCATCATACAAAAGATTGATGATCGTTTCATGCTCCCTCCATACAACATTAAATATTTAATAGTTGAATAGTTAAAAATCAAAATAGAGACGGATGACGGCAAATTACAATCGGAATTTAAAAAACGTATCATTAATTTATTTACATCTTTGCCGATATATAATATTATATAGTATATATTTAGTTTAGTCCATTAATTTTTAATAGAAGCCTTTTTTGCGATGATAGAAAACCTAAACTCAAACCCATTATCCCCAAACTCAAAACAGGAGGGCGGCTTTATACGCGCCTCCGTTGTACGCGTGCTTGATGATGGAGGCGGATATCTGCTCAAGACGCAAAGCGGACGGGAGTTTGCCGTGCGTACTGAGGGAAGTGTTAGTCTTAGTGCCGGACAAAATGTTTTGGTTAATCCATCAGAGGGTAAAATAGTTGTACTGCCAGACGGCGGTTCATCCGACCCTTCGCAACTGTTAAAATCTCAATTACTAAAGCAATTTCCTACAGACCTTTTCACTAAGAGCGAACTGGCGGCGTCAGATACATCAGATAAAACCGGCGTGAAAGAGACTGGCGGACAAGTACAAACTGCACAAAAAAGCGTGGATTTCGCAGTCGCGCCTGAAAAAATTTTTGAGGATGGACTCTATAAAACAAATTCAGCAAAAAATCGTGAGCTTGTTGATAAAGTATTGCGGGAAATATCCGGCGAGGCAAAAGACTACGCGGCCGTGCGGCTTAGTTCGGTTAATGGTCAGCAGGTTGTTACCGCTGTTACAAGTGAAAATTTACAAAAGGTTATTGAAGAGCTGCATTCAAATTTTGCAAGCAATGTTTTGCGGTCGCTGCCGGTTGCTTTTTTTGAACAGCTGTTCACAGAGCGCGGCGAACTTAATCTTCATATTTTAAAAGCGTTAGATACACAGTTACAAAGTCGTAACATATCTATAGACCCAGCTTCACAGGTGCAATTAGAAAAATTAAATCAGTGGGTTCGGCTGATTATGGATAATCCGCAGTTAATCGAAAAACTTGCCATGCGGATTCCTTTGGCAGAAGCGCAGGATGTAGCACGGCAGTTTCAAGTATTAAATGCTATGAGTGCAAACTTTTTGCCGGATGCCGCTAAAGGATCGCTATCACCGGAGATTTTTTTTCTTACAGAAGATAAACTTAGCGCCGCCGGATTGAACCGCAGTGTATTGATTGAAAACCTTTGCACATCCACATTTTCTTCCGCGCCGTCAAAACTGCTTGATGTTCTTGGTAAATTAGAATTATCAGGACAAATTATCATCCCGCAAACGACGTCTGCGGAAGCGCAAAAACTTGTCAGCGATTTTTTAAGCAAATTTCCAACGATTGCCTATAAAGAACTTGAAATGGTTCATAATCATAACAGCCTTTCTCCAAAAACATCAGATGCGCAAATTTCTGCATCACAGCAAGAATCATCAAAACAACCAACGCCGCAGGCTCTCATAAAAATAGCATTTTCAGAGTTGACAGACGCGGCGGTGAAAGCGTTGATTGGGGGAGACGCAAAAGAGACCGCCGCGGTGATCAATACAAAAACCGCTACGATTAAGGAGATTATCAACCAAATTCAATCGCCACTTGCTTCAATCGTTTATAAAGAAAATAATCAGGTTCAATCATCAACAAGTTTTAACAATGCTGTTAGCAACACTGAAAAAACAGAAGCTGCTCAACGAATCATTCCCAGCGAAATAAAAGCAGATGTCTTGATGAAAATAATGAACACTCTTGAAAAAACGGTTGTTTCCGTTTCGGATGGAGTCAACAAAAATGAACTTAACTTTGAGCAAAAAGCAGCGCTTCTTAAAACTATCCACGCAAGCGTTTCTTCTGTGAATAGCGTCCTGCCTGTTGATCCGCAAACATTTCCTGTTTCGCAAAATTTTTATGAGCGCTTGCTCTCCATGCCAAAACCGCGAAGCGATTCAATGGATACAAACGCTCTCTTTTCACGTATCACGGCTGCTCAGGAGTCAATTGAAAAACTTACGATGCAATTAACAAATGATACAAAAGTTATCAATGATAAAGTAACGGGCAATCAACTTTTGAATTTTACGCATAACATATGGAGCGAAACGGAAAAAATCCGCACCGGATTTCAAGAGGTATTTTCATCGCTTGATCTGCAAAACCGCATCTCGCTTCTTGAATCGTCAAACATAAACGAACGGCTCCTGCTTGCCAATCGGCAGAGTATTGATAGTTTCCGCTTAGACCTTATGATGGATGTGTCAAGAGCGCTTCAGGAGATTTTTTCGGCTGTGAAAGAGCTTAACACTACAACTTCGCATCTCCCCGAAAATCTGCGGTTATCACCTGAAACTGAAACCGCTTTGCGCAATATTGTTCAAACTCTTGAACAGAAAACGTATGAAAGCTCTGAGATGCTTACTGAAAAATTGAAATTTGTTTTGAAAGAGCTCACCTCCATGCAGGGTGAAAACACAAGAGCGTTAGAGCAGCAAAACGCACAAAGTCAAAATGTAAAACCGGAATCAACGCAATCCCCGCAGCAAAACGCGCACACTCTTGGTTCCGACATTTTAAGAAGCGCAATTCAAAACGCGGCAAGAGGACTTGAAACCCTGCAATTGTTATCCGCTCAAACCCGCGGCGCCGGAGATACGCAGCAGCAAATAGTTGCGCTGCCTGTAAAGATCGGCGAGGAGTGGACAGAGGTACATGTCAAATTTTTAAAGGATCGAAAAGACTCAAAAAAGAAAAACAGCGATGGTCACGTTTCTGTATATCTGAATGTAGCTCCATCCACGCTCGGCGAAGTTGGAGCGCATCTTGATTTTTATCCGCCTGCTAATTTGAAAATATCTTTTCAGTTTGAGAGAGCCGGTACAAAAAAGTGGTTTATAGATCAATCATCACAGATACGTGAGGCGTTGTCGGAAGCGGGATTGCCGGGAACTGTGCTTGAGTTTAGAAGCAAGCGGATACAAAAAATGGGTGATACAGAGACAGGCGGCGGGGAGAAGAAAAAACGTAAGGCCGGCAAGATTGATATTGATGCTTAATCTCGCCGGTTTTACACTGTGAAATTACTTAATACTCGAAGCAGCCCTCACAAGCGCATCCTGAGCGCTGCGGGCGTTTTGACGAAGCAGACTCTCTATCCGCCGCTCCTCCGCGCTGTTTTCGGCAAAATAATACTGCCGGTAAAAACGGCACGCTTCCAAAAGATGCGTCATGGCGCTTTCTATAAGTTTAGCGGCTTCGGGGAATTGATTAACAATCTGTGCCGATATCCTGATCTCATTTTGTAATCTTTCGATCTGCTGCTGTGTTTGCGTTGCCCGCGCTACTAACTGATCGTGACTCAAATCAGGATCGTGAAGCCTTTCTCTTATGAGTAAAGAGGCATAACCGTTAGCCTGCGAAATAATAGGCAGTACTGCCGACGCGCTGTTTGTACGCTCCAAAGCCTCTCCTTTGCTTTGCAAACGCTCCTCCGCGGCTCGTATTTCATTCTCAAATTTACGCCGCTCTTTCTGCATCGCGACTCTTGATGTTTCGCTGTAATGCTCTACAATAACCCACACCGTTCCTCCAAGCATACAGCTCGCAAAAAGGAAAGACAACATAAGACGCCACATCCCGCGCGCGTTAATGGCAATCATATATGCAACAATAGTTAATGCTATAAGCACTGCCATAAGTAATACTTCAACACTCATATCCAATCCTTTCATTTGGGGCGGGGCCCGCCCCCGCCCTATTCACTTTTTCTGATAAGCACAGATTCTATCTTTGTAAGCCCTGAACTCATAATATAAAAATTCCACCCATCAACCGCAAACCGTTCGCCTGTTTTTGGGATTCTTCCAAGATACCGTGTAAGCAGTCCGTTGAGTGTGCGTACATCCGAAGACGCGGTAATAAGCGCGTCCGGAAGCCACTCCGCCATCTCCTCTATCTCCTGTAAACCGGAAAAAACTTTGGTAGAAAGCCCTGTGTTTTCCTGAGCGGGACGCTCCGTGCGAAACTGCATAACTCTCTTAAGTCCATCAGACAGCGAAAATAATCCGCAAAAACTTCCGAATTCATCAAGCACACACACAACTCTAAGCTTTTGAGTAAACATAAAGCTTATGAGATCTGCAACCTCAAGCGTCTCAGGCACCCATTCGGGGGAGACTGCGAGTTTGCGGCAGCGGGACTTGGGAGACGCGGCCAAAAGCTGCGGCAAACGGACAAGGCCCGTTATCTGACGGCTCCGTCCGCGGGTGAGAAGCGCTGCTGTCTGACCGCTGCGGGAGAGCGAGCTAACTGCTTCATGAACAGTACAGTCCTGCGGCAAAAGAAGCGTCTGAGAGCGGTGAAGCATATAGCGCTTGACAGGCTGGGCGCCTTTGTCAAGAAGACCTGTTATAACATTTTGCTCCCATTTGGAAATTACACCCTGTTTAAGCGAGTTATGCACAGCAGACTTGAGTTCGTCAAGTGTAATAAACGGCGTAGGCCGTTTCAGATGAACCGAGAGCCGTTCAAGAAAAAATTGATTTATCTTTTGAAACAGATCAAGCAGCGGAGATGAAAAAATTTTGAGATAGTGCCAAACCGGAGAGGCAAGAGCCGCGATTGCTTCGTTTCTATTTAGAGCTCCGTTTTTTGGAAGTACTTCACCAAAGGCAATTATGATCATCGTTGCGGCAATAAAACCAACAAGCGTAGCGTCGCGGCCTAAAAGCTCCGCCAAAAGAGAGTTAATGAGACCGGCAAGAGTCAGGTTTACAAAAATATTGGCCAGGAGGATCATCATAAGAGTCCTTTGGCCATCCGCAAGAAGCGAATAAATCAACCGGCGAGAGCGCGCCTCATGCTTTTCAAACGTACCGATGCGCTCCCGCGGGATAGAGAACAAAGCGGTTTCAGACGCGGAGATAAACGCCGAAACCGCTAAGAAAACAACGCAACAACTGGAAAGGATAATAATACTGATACTCATTGTTAATTCAATTCTTCTGTGCCCTTTAAACCCCGTGCAGGAAACCCGGGACCATCAAGCGCAGCACCCCGGAGGGGTCGCACGCTTGGTAACGGCGGATTTTAACCCGCCGCTCTCTAAAACGGCAAATCATCCCCGCCGATATCAGGCTCGCTGCCGGCACGCTGCTCTACAGGATCGGGGCGGGAGTCGAAATAATCGTCAACCGGCGGCTGAGCATAATCACCGCGGCTGCCTCCGCCGCCGCCGCTGCTAAGAAGCTGGAGCGTAAGACCCTCTATTTCTGTGCTGTAGCGTTTCACTTTGTCTTTATCTTCCCATGAGCGGGTGGTAAGACGCCCTTCAACATAACAGCTGCTCCCCTTTTTGAGGTACTGATTAGCCACTTCTGCCTGTCTGCCCCAAAACACAATTCTGTGCCATTCGGTGCGTTCCTGTTTTTGGCCGTTCTTATCTGTCCAGCGCTCAGTTGTTGCGATGGTGAAATTAGTGACCGGTTTGCCTGCCGGGGTAAAACGCATTTCCGGATCTCTGCCTAAGTTTCCTATGAGAATGACCTTGTTGATACTAGCCATGAGATAACTCCTTCTGAGTTTTTTGGGTTAAATTCACTACAGAGAGATGAGAACCAAATGTAAGATACTTATAAAATGGCAAAATTGCACGCTCTTACGCAAGAGAAAAATAGAACTATTGTACGAAAAATGCTTAATGACGCTTTCCGCAAAACTTATTTTAGAAAG
Organism: Chitinispirillia bacterium; assembly: GCA_009784115.1. GTDB lineage: Bacteria > Fibrobacterota > Chitinivibrionia > Chitinivibrionales > Chitinispirillaceae > WRCH01. The sequence goes on along the minus strand of WRCH01000007.1, from coordinate 10,696 downwards.
CTTATGAAAAATTCAAAGAAACTCGTTTTACAAATTATCTGTCCCGACCAAAGCGGTCTTATCGCCGCTTTTACGCAGGGTATTGCTCAAAGCGGCGCCAACATTTTAGATTTAACGCAGCACACCGCAACAGACATAAACATGTTTTTCATGCGTGCGTTTATAGAGTGCGAGAGCGATGCGGTGGCGCAGTTAGAAACCCACTTCTCTAAAATGGAAGACGCGTTCTCTTTACAATGGAAATTATATGACGCAAGGCATAAAACAAAACTTGCCCTCTTTGTTTCCACCACAAGCCATTGCCTCTACGAGCTTTTACTCTCTCATAAAGACGGCGCACTGCCTTGTGAATTTACTTGCGTAATATCTAATCATACGGTCTTGGAACCTGTGGCAAGATCATTCGGCCTGCCTTTCTTTTTGGTTCCAAGTGATATTCCAAAACCGGAGCAAGATAAAAAATTCAACGAGATTTTACGCGCTTCTCAAACAGAGGGGATTGTGCTTGCCAGATACATGCAAATCCTCAGCGAAGATTTTACTAACGAGTGGAAATACCGCATTGTAAATATTCACCACGGATTTTTACCCGCGTTTAAAGGCGCAAAACCGTATCATCAGGCGTGGGCAAAGGGTGTGAAAATAATAGGCGCAACCGCGCATTTCGCCACTGCTGACTTAGATCAGGGGCCGATCATTTGGCAAAGCGTTCAGCAGGTAGAAGATACAAAAAGTATCAAGCACTTTATTCAAATCGGAAAAGCGGTCGAAAAACGCACGCTTCTGCATGCGCTTAAACTTTACTTGGAACACCGTGTGTTTTTGTATGATGAGAGAACTTTTATATTATGAACAGGGCGCCTGTAAAATCAATCATACGCATCTGTAATTATCTTTCCCCCTGCGGCTTAAAGTATTTTAGTTAGATTAATGTAGTGTGCAAGATTTGAAGCTGTACACTTGCTTATCATTGAAGACACGATTAAATATTGCCTGCGGCTCGATAAACACGGTACGCCGCATCGCCCTCAGACTGCACTGCAGCCGTGAGGTCATCGGACGATACGGCCTATTTAACCGTGTGATCTATAAACCTTGAGGATCAAGCTGACTAAAAATGTTCACCGGACTTGTTGAAACAATGGGCTCTATGGCAGGGGTGCGTTTTTACGGCGAAAGCGTTGAACTTTGCGTAAAGCCTGACATGGTGAATTTTACCGTTGAGCTTGGCGCTTCCGTAGCCATTGACGGAGTCTGCTTAACGCTTGAAAAACTTGGCGGCAGCGGTGAGTTGTTTTTTACAGCAGTATCTGAGACGCTTCGGCGCACTACACTCGCAAGACCAAATGCCGGGCGCAGGGTTAATCTTGAAAGAGCAATGCGGGCAGACGGGCGGCTTGACGGGCATATTGTTCTAGGCCATGTGGATGGTAAGGGCAGGATAGTTTGTGATGAGCATGCCGGCGTGAGTATCATTCGTACCATAGAAGTGCCTTCACAGCTTGAAATGTTTATGGCGGAAAAAGGTTCTGTCACTGTTGACGGGATCAGCTTGACAATCGCAAAGTCGGAAGGACGCAATATATCGGTGTCGATAATTCCGGCTACAGCGGCCAGGACGACTATGTCAATTAAAAAACCGGGTGCCGAGGTGAATATTGAATGTGACGTACTCGCCCGGTATCTATACAAAATGGTTAAATCCGGCGGACTTAACGCAGAGCGGAATCAGAGTAGTAATGATTCTCTTTTGCAAAAAATGGAAAGGTTAGGATTTTGAAAAGTTTTAAAGAGATAGAAGAGGTTATTAATGATTATCGCAGCGGTGAGATAATTATTATAGTGGATGATGAAGACCGCGAGAACGAGGGGGATTTTGCTTTCGCGTCTGAAAAGTGTACGCCTGAAAAAATAAACTTCATGGCAAAATACGGGCGCGGACTTATCTGCGTGTCAATGGAGGCCAAGCGGCTTGACGAACTTGCCATACCGCTTATGGTGCCGTCAAACACTTCCCGTTTTGAAACAGCTTTTACTATTTCAGTTGAAGCTAAAGAGGGTACAACAACAGGTATATCTGCGTCCGACAGATCAAATACCGTATTAAAGCTCGCTGATCCCCAAAGTAAACACTCTGATTTTGTCATGCCCGGCCACATGTTCCCCATAAGAGCGCGCGACGGCGGGGTGCTTGTGCGCAGCGGTCAAACAGAGGCGTCGGTTGACATGGCGAAACTTGCCGGGCTTACTCCGACAGGTGTGATTTGTGAGATAATGAACGAAGACGGGAGCATGGCGCGTATGCCGGAACTCATTGAAATCAGTAAACAGCACAACATGAAAATTATCTCTGTCGCCGATCTCATCCGTTACCGCAGGGCGCATGAAAAGTTTGTCAAACGCGCCGCTCAGACAAGGCTTCCCACTGAATTTGGTACTTTTCAAATGATAGCGTATGAGGAAGTTCTTTCAGACGCTGTGCATGTTGTTATCCAGTCAGGTTCTATAGACCCCAACGAACCCATACTTGTAAGGGTTCATTCGGAATGCTTTACAGGTGATGTTTTAGGATCTCGGCGCTGTGACTGCGGTGATCAATTAAAAGCCGCTATGAAATCTATTGCCGTTGACGGCGGAGTTATTTTATACCTGCGTCAGGAGGGCAGAGGCATAGGTCTTGTCAACAAGATGAAGGCTTACGAGCTACAGGACAAGGGTATGGATACTGTAGAAGCGAACGAGCATTTGGGTTTTGCACCTGATCTGCGCGATTACGGTATAGGCGCGCAGATACTTGCCGATCTCGGCGTGCGTAAATTACGCTTGATGACAAACAATCCGCGAAAAATAGTCGGGCTTGAAGGCTACGGCATTGAAGTGACAGAGCGTGTAGCTGTTGAAGTAAGTCCATGTAATGAAAACGAAAAATATCTTGACACAAAACGTGATAAAATGGGTCATTTTCTTGAAGGGAGTAACACATGTCAACCGTAATTCAGGGAGTGTTTAACGGAAGCGGAAAATCATTTGGAATTGTTGCGGGCCGATTTAACGAGCTTATCACAAGTAAATTAGTAGCGGGCGCGTTTGATTGCTTGGAACGCCACGGTGTCGATAGAAATAATATCACCGTGTGCTGGGTTCCCGGAGCTTTCGAGATACCTGTAACGGCTCAGCGCATGGCGCGTACAAAAAAGTACGATGCGCTTATCTGTCTTGGAACTGTGATACGCGGAAGCACGCCTCATTTTGACTATGTGGCGTCGGAAGTTTCAAAAGGAGCCGCCGCGGTGAGTCTCAATGAGAATTTGCCTGTTATTTTCGGCGTTCTTACAACCGACAGCATAGAACAGGCTATAGAACGCGCGGGTACAAAAGCCGGTAATAAAGGGTGGGACGCGGCGCTTGGCGCGCTTGAGATGGTTGATCTTTTTAGCAAGATTTAATATATCCGATAATTGGGGGAGTTGCGAAAGTTACGCAAATGGCACTCTAATAATCTCAAACGAGAGGGCTTTATGCAGCGTAAAGTTTTTTTAGGCGAACTGATAGGTACTTTTTTACTTGTTCTGTTCGGCACTGGGTCGGTTGCCGTATCTGTACTTTTTGGGGCGCATCAGGGGTTGTTTCAAATCGCGATTATTTGGGGTATAGCCGTAACACTCGCTATTTACGCGGCGCGGCATTTGTCATGCGCGCATTTTAATCCCGCGGTAACAATAGCGATGGTTGTCAGCGGACGTATGGCGCCTCAAAAAATGAAGTGTTATCTTGTCGGTCAGTTTGCAGGCGCGTTCTTGGCGGGGCTTGCAGTCTATCTGATTTTCTCCCCAAGTATAGCGGCGTTTGAGGCCGCCGAAAAAATTGTGAGAGGAGCGCCGGAATCTGTCGCGGTCGCAAAGATGTTCGGTGAATATTACATTGCAGAAATCAGTATGTGGTCTGCGATTGCGGCAGAGGCGTTTGGGACTTTTTTGCTTGTCCTTATGATATTTTTTCTAACAGAGAGCTGCAACGTTGGAAAACCCGATAATAACTTGGTGCCGCTCTTTATCGGTCTTACGGTAACATCAATAATATGCCTTATCGCTCCGCTTACACAGGCAGGGCTTAACCCGGCGAGAGATTTTGGCCCAAGAATGGTATCATGGATCTTTGGATGGGGCGAAGCGGCGTTTCCCGACAGTAAAGGCGGATTCTTTTGGGTATATATGTTAGGCCCAATACTTGGCGGGATAACCGCGGCGATTGCATTTACAAAAGTTATTGAACCCGCAATGAAAATTGAGGCAAAGGATTGCCATTGTGAAGAGAAGAAGTCAACAAAAAGTAATTTGACAAAAAAAGAATTTGTAAATAAATAATCAGCATAACAAGGAATCTGAAATGAAAACAAAACATATAATTGTTGGCGGATTCTTAGGCGCGGGAAAAACAAGTCTCTTGTGGGAAGCGGCGCTTAAAATTGATCAAAAAGGGAACAAAGTAGGGCTTATTACAAACGATCAGGCGGCAGAGTTGGTAGACACCGCTTTCTTGGAGAGAAATTCAAACTTGGTAAGAGAAGTGAGCGGAAGCTGTTTCTGCTGTAACTTTAACGGATTCGCTGATGCAATCAAATATATATCTGAGAAAAACGGCGGCGGAGTTATTTTTGCGGAGCCTGTCGGAAGCTGCACAGACCTGTCCGCAACCATAATGCAGCCGCTCAAAGAGAAACACCCTGAGATAGATTTAGCCCCGCTTACAGTTTTAGCGGACCCGTTCAGGCTTAAAGCGATTTTGCAAAGCGCAGCAACTCCGGCAGAGTACATCGTTTTAAAACAGTTTGAGGAAGCTGATCTCATATTGATTAACAAAACAGATTTAATGAGCGGCAGGGAAATAAAAGAGCTTGTAGATACCGTCCAAAGCAGATGGAAAAATACAAAGGTTATGACCGCGAGCGTTAAAACCGGTGAGGGTATTGATCAGTGGCTTGACGCTGTTATGTCGGAAAGCGGCGCGGGCGCTAAAATCACAGAGGTAGATTATGACATATACGCAGAGGGCGAAGCCGCGTTCGGCTGGCTCAACGTGACATACAGGATTAACACTAACGCTGATTTCGACAATCTTTCAGAGGACTTTATCAACTATTTAAGTGATAGTTTTGACAAAAAAGGAATTAACGTCGGCCATGTCAAATTCCTGCTGCAAACTTTTGAGAATCAAATTGTCGGAAATATTACAGGCAAAAAGAATACTGCTCAAATCCGTAAATACAACAATACGGCTAACAAGATAACGCTGACCGTAAACGCAAGAGCGGAAACCGATCCCGATACTCTTGAAAACATTGTGAATGACGGCGTAAAGGAATATTTTGACAGCTTGGGCTGCGAAAAATACGCTTCCAAATGCTTGATACCGGGAAGACCGAATCCCACTTACAGATACGAAAAAGTTATCGGAAGTTAAAGAGGGCGGCTCATTGCCGCTTTTTATATGGTGACTTCGCGGTAAACTGAGGGCCGATTGATTTTGATGTTTTGGGGCCAAAAAATCCAAGCCCAAACTCCCGCCATCTGCCTACGCCGTCTGCGGCGGCTATCCAAAGGCTGTCGCCTATTTGATGAGCGTCAAACTGGTGCATGCGGATTCCGTTCCAGTCGCTTATCACGCCGCTGCCTTTCATAAGCGGATTGCCGCTAAAAGCCTCTTCTTTGTAAGTTTTTGGGGTGAGTTCGCTGATAATAAAAGCACGTACGTCCCAACCATAGGATGGTTTACAGTTTTGAGTGAAACGGATGAGATTTTTATCATAATGGATTACCCGCCCGCCGGGACGTGCGTGCCGCGAATCTTTTGTCACGATGGGACTTTTGGGATGACGCTGCCAGTTGCCGTAAAGGTCAGCTGCCCAAAAAAGGTGAAGCATATCATTACGGTCTGAGGTGAACAGGTACCAGTTATTTTCGTGCTGAACAATCGTGTTGTCTGCAAAGTCACCCTCTAAAATTGTGCGGTACTTTTTCCACCCATAAGGAAAGTTATCTGCTTTGTAAACGCTGACGGAATAATCTTCATGGCTTTCAGGAATCATAAGTATCTCGCCGTTGTGTCTAAAAACCATAGGGTAAGAGAGGTGAAACGGCTCTTCAAGGACAACGCGGTCGTATCTCCAGTTCAGAGCGTCTTCACTTACCGCAACCCCGATTATCCCCTTATGCTGCGTAGATTCAAGTATCTCAAAAAACAGATACCATTTGTCACCGTCCCGTATCATAAAGGGGTCGGCCACAAAATCAGCCTTTACGTCTGTGACCATCTCCGCAGTCATTACGGGATTGATCTTATCAACAGGCCGCATCTGTAAAGGGGACGGGCCGTTAAACATGCCGATCATGTATTCGCTTCTTGTGTTTACAAGTGGTGTAATATCATGGCGGCCCATATAGATACCGGTAAACAGAATGGCGCCCGTAAAAATCCCGCAAAAAAATATCTTCAAGCCTCTGTGTTTACCTCTTGAGAATGAAGACTCCGCAGGTGATTTTAAGGGAGCGGAATTTGAAGCAGTGTTTTCGGTCATGTTGAAACTCCTGTAACTGCTTTGGTGATGATTGCAGATAAGCGCTTTAAGCTCTATTATTTGCATTTTGCAAATACCGAACCAGTTATACTGCTGCCGCATGGTGGCGATGCTTGGGTTCATAAGCGGTTCACGGATGAGCATAACGCAAAGATTTATCTCCGTCGAACTTGGAAAAGGTGGGGATATAGCCGTTTTACGGAAGATATTCTCAACAAATCATCAGGCATTAGTTATCTTTAGATAGTGAAACTTTTTTGCGTGAGAATATAAATGAATGACAGACAATTACGTATAGTTAATAGATGGTTGGATATATGCGATGAAGATTTAGAAGGCGCGCGCAGTATGCTGAATTCGAAAATTTATAGTTGGGCGGGAGTTTGTTGTCATCAGGTAGTGGAAAAAGCCCTTAAAGCATATATATGTTCCTTTTCTGAAGAAGACCCTGAGTACACTCATAAATTACAAAAATTGGCCGCACAAGCTGGATTAATAGACAAACTGTCAGCGGAACAGCGCGAGTTTCTTAAATCTCTTGAACCACTATATATTCAGGCAAGATACCCAACGTATAAAACTAAAATCAGGGAACAACTATCACCTCCCGGAGTATGTGAAAAAATAGTTACCCAAACAGAGGAGTTTTTGTTGTGGATAAAGAGCAAGCTATCACAATAGCCGAAGAGTTTACAAAAAGAGTTGTAAAAGAACTTAGTCCAATGCAAGTCTTGCTTTTTGGCTCCTATATGAATGGCAATTACCATGAACGCAGTGACATAGATATAGCAGTCATTTTCGATAAGTATCCCGGTGACTGGTGGGAAGGGGCAACCCGTCTTGAGTCAATATGTTGGGATATGAAAAATACGGACATTGAACCTCATTTAATGGAATTATCCGACGATGATCAAATGGATTTTGCGCATCGAGTCATTAAAACGGGTAAAGTACTGTATCAGAAAAAGTAAATTCTAACCACTCCGCAACACACTAATTTGAACCCACAACGCCGCAAAAAATATATTTATACTGTAAATATTCCGAATCTTGGTGATATTATTAAACAAAAGCTGTTTTTAAGGAACGAATTAAAGGAAATTTCTCTGATTGAGCAAATCTTCATTCTTTGGAAAGGTAAATATATAATTGCCGCCTCTGCCGCGCTTTTTACCACCCGAATTATTTTGGAGCAGCTCGGCGTTGAAGACTTTGGGATAAAAAATGTTGTTGTCAAAATGCAATTAAAGAAAACGAAGAGACGGTAAAAAACATGGTATTGAGGCTTATTTAAAAAATGAGATATACCCTATGAACAAATTAATGGCGAAAAAGGGTTTTTACCTGACGTCGTTTGCATAATAGAACTTTCAAGATTGATAGAGATATGCGAGTACGCGGTTCAAAACGATATGAAATTTGTAACCGTTTCGGAGTTGGCTTCGAATAACACGCGTTTCGCCGCATATCCCTAATATAGGTATTGTACTATGTTTGGCTCTATTCCAAAAAGAACGCCAATATCGAAGAAACCGTTTGATTTAGCACCGTATCATACCGCTCATCCTCACAGTAAATTTGACATAATTCAAGAATCGCCAGAAAATCTGTCCTCGTAAAACCGCCTTCACCTTGGAGTTTTGAGATAAGCGGCTCCATACTGTCATAAAAAAACACCACTCTTTCCTGCTTCTCTTCTATAGCGTCAGCGTCTTCGATAATTGCCTGCGCAAGAGTTAAAAGCGCCGCCGACTCCTGTTCGCTCAAAGATGTTTCAAGTTTTTCATTAGCGGCAACAGGTGATAATGTAATATCATAAAAGCTAAATGATTTCAGACGGTTGATAATGTCATTGTCGCGTAAAACGTAGCGGCCCGCCTCCTCATCTTTTTTGAAATGCTCCTCTATAATGGCATCCGCTTCCTTAACAGCGTCTTTATATACGCAGACGTTATATGTTTCAAGATTTTCGCCGCTCTCTTTTACAAAATAAGGCACCTTGCTGTCACGCAGCATTGCGTTAACTGTGAGCACATCCGTTTTGGCAAAAACGAGATTAAGCGTTACAAAATCTTCACGCCCTATACGAGATCCGGGCGCGAGAACTCTCTCTATCTCTGCGGCTTGCGAAGATTTAGACTCTTGTGCTGCTTGCGGATTAATACCGCGCTTGGCTATCTCCTCATTAAGCACCTTCTGCGCCTCTTCTGTATAATCATCGAAACGCTTATTGTATTCGTCAACAAGCTGTTCATCGGAATAATCGGCCAGCATCTCTCTTAAATTTTCCATTGTTAACTACTCCTGAACGTTTAACGCCGCTTTTTTATTGACTTGCGGCTTTTTAAAAAACTCTATCGCTTCGTTTACAAGTTCCATATCAACGCGGGTGTTTACACAAGGCCCGTGCGGACGGTCGTTAATCACTCCGTAAACCGGCACCGGATGCACATCCTGAATTCCCAAAGTAAGATCGCGTTCACACGCAACGGCAATTACCCCCTGAGGGCGAAACATCGCTACACGTTTACGGGCGAGAGTCCCGCCGTTTACAACCTCTATTTTAAGCCCATGTCTTTCGCTGACAGCAATAAAATCACCCACAGAACATTTTCCGCAGCGCATACAGTTTGATAGATCATTTGTAATTTTTCTATTGCATATGTCAACCTGCAAACAGTGAGGCAGCAGCACTAAAATGCGGTTGCCTTTAATTCTTGCAGACTGCGCAATAGTCAACGCGTTATTAACCTCTACAAAAGAGCCCATAAGAGCGCTCTTATTGTAGCGCAAAAGCTTCGCGGCAAAAACCGCTATCGGAAAAAGCACCTTTACTGTTACCGACCGTTTGCCATGCGGATAAAGCAGATCAATACCGGTAAGCGAAGTAAAGGTAATTAAAGTCAGCCCGCCGCCAAGAATCGTAAAAAACACACCAAGCATCGATAAAAACAGATAGTTAAAAGGCTGTCCCAAAGCATAGAGTCTTGGGTACACTAAATACGCGGACAGCGCACCGGCCGCCATCAATAAGAACAGACTCGCCCAGCAAAACGCTAAAAACGGAAACTTTTTCCATACACTGAGTTTAGCGTTTTGCTTAACCTCATCTGCCGCCGAATTTGCAGAAACAGAAGCCGCGGAAGTGCTCACAGGAGATTCTCTATGCCCTTTACTTCGGGTACTTTCTCTTTTATAATGCGCTCAACGCCGTTTTTAAGCGTCATTGCCGCACCGGGACAACCGGCGCACGCGCCGCGCAGACGTACCTGCACAATATTATCTTCCGTAACGCCGACAAGCTCAATATCTCCGCCGTGAGACTGCAGGCCGGGACGAATTTCATCTATCGCTTCTTTAATTTTGTCTAACATAATGATTATCCCTCTTTCTATAATGATTAAAAATTGATTTCAGACATATCACAAAATAAATAGTTGCACGGCTCACCCGCAATAACAGATTATCGGAGGATAAAATCCGGCATAAGAATAATTTTAATACAGCATTGAGGAGAAGAATTTTTCGAGCGGATAAACAAGCTGCGGCATTCCTATATAAGTTAACCAAAAAAGCGAAATGAGAACGTCTACAGCTTTGGTGAACGCGTGGCTGAGATCGTCGGTCACCTTGTCACTATTATAATACCCCTGTGATATCTGCTCTTTGATAGCGTCAAGAAACTTAATACGCTCTTCGGGTATCCCTTTGGCGGCAAGTTTAGACGCACTTGCCCCGCCTTTCTTTACAGATGGCGGAAGCGCACTATGCGGAGATGATGGATTAACATTCAGCCCATCAGCCATTTTTAGCTCCAGTCCGTTGATAGTACGAGCTATAGCCAAGTACGCAACTGTGCGCAATCAATCCTAAAGCTCAAGGGAAGTCCATTTCCCTCTACTCAAATTATCGGCAGAATATGGAAAAACTTTAATGGGATGATTAAAATGTTTGAATCAGAATATCCTGGGAGGCGCTGCCCATCTCCGCCACACATAGTCAATGCAGTCAACTTAAGGATTTTTCTACATGTTTCTCCGTTTCCAGCGCCCCTTTAGGGGAGCTTAGATTGTAACCCAGGGCTTCAGCCCTGGGGTTGCGTGCGCGTAACCGTACCGGAGT
>WRCH01000006.1 GCA_009784115.1 Chitinispirillia bacterium | reverse complement strand
CATGGTTACACTCTTTCGCCCCTAAAGGGGCGAGGAGCAGACGTGTCTTTCCGCACCCCTTTAGGGGTGCAAGAATGCAGCGCAGGGTTTCAACCCTGTGCGTTGTATGGATTACGCGTGATGTATGGTTATGATACGTGATTATGATACGATGTGTTTTGTTTTTAATCATCCGGCGTAAGCCGGTCGCTAAAATTTTATGAAAACAGAAAATATCCTGACAATCGAAGAAGCGGCCGAAAACCGTATAAACCTTGTGCGTGACAGCTTGTTTTGGCAGGCTTGGAGCAAGAGCGCGTTTTTATTCGTTACGCACATAAAAAAGTATCAAGTTCAAAAGCGGTTTATACAAAAGGTATCCCAAGAGGTAGTGTGGATAGGTTTTCCGCGCAGTGTACTTGCCAATATAGAAAAGATATCAAAAGAAAAAGGCTGGACTTACGAGCAAAAAAGCGCAGACCATATAATAATTGACGGAGTTCCCGCTGCCGGCGGTTACGAGAAGTGGTGGGCGGATATAGTTAGACCTATGAAGTATCACCCCGCTTCTATGTCAGGGCCGCCGGTCAATAAAGGGGAGACAAAAAAGGTCGCAAAGAATGAGCCGCAGCTATTAGCCGCTTATAAAACCGCCTACGATTTGTGCATAGATATTTATAAGGCCACGGCAAAAATATCTAAAGAGTACCGTTACGAAATCGGAGCGCGTGTGCGCGGTTACGCCACAAATATTGTAGAGGATTTACATATTTTATGTAACGTAAAACCAAACGCACGTGTTAAAGACTCAAGGGCAGAGCCAATTTTGCTGTGCGTAGATACGATTCACAGGTTAAGAATAGATATTAGAATTTTGGGCGATTTGAAAGAGTTTGGCATAAAGCAGTGGGGCGCCCTAAACCAACAAATCGAAAATTTATTAGACAATCTCAGGGCGGAGTTCTGCAATTCAAACAAAGGATTGCAGGAGCGAGTACCCATTAATCAATCCGGCGGAACACTCACCACCGCGTATTAGCGCGGAAGAGTACAGGCAGAATCGGCGAGATTTCATTTTTATGACCTCTTGGCGATTATTAAAAAAGATTCCGCTAAGTTTCGGCTCTGCCCGGCGGCAACGGCTGGAATGGCGATTTCAACAATGCCGGCAATTGGGGCAACTGGTGGAGCGCCACAGAGAACGACGCGAACAACGCGCGGAACCGGAACATGAACTGGAACAACAGCAACGTGAACTCGAACTGGAACAATAAGAGTAACAGTTTTTCTCTGCGTTGTGTTCGGGATTGTGCGGGGGGAGATCGTAAATCGGTCTCCCCCTTATTTTTTGAACTTTACAAAGCCTACTGCGACGCCCGCCGCAATAAACGCAAAACAGTAAATCAGATAAAATTCGAGTGCAAGTTAGAAACAAATTTACTCGCTTTAGAGCGGGAGCTGCTTAATTTTACTTACGAACTAAAACCAAGCGTATGCTTCATAAACGAACTGCCGGTAAAACGTGAAATTATAGCCGCAGATTTTCGTGACAGAGTAATTCACCATTTCCTTTACAACAGGATTTATCCGGTATTTGACAAAAAATTTATTTACGACAGCTACAGCTGCAGGGTGGGGAAGGGGACGCTGTTCGGCATAAACAGGGCGCGGCGTTTTCTAAAATCGTGCGCTGCAGGCGCAAAAAAATCATCCCGCCTCTCCTTTTCGTCCTTGCTGTCCTTGGAGTCCTTTTCTAAAATTTGGGTTTTACGCCTCGACATACAGGGTTTTTTTATGGCGATAAACAGAGACATTTTATATAATCTGCTAATGAAAGAATCATGCTGTCATATTGACAAGTTAGCGCAATTCATAATCCAAAAAATAGTATTCAACGACCCGCTTAAAAACGCCTCTTACCGCAGTCTGCCAAGCGCGTGGGATGATTTGCCAAAAGACAAATCGCTCATGGGTTCCGCTCCAAACTGCGGTCTGCCGATAGGTAATCTTACAAGTCAGCTTTTCGCCAATGTTTATCTTAACCCGCTTGATCATTTTGTTAAACGTGATTTAAAAATGAAATATTACGGACGTTATGTAGATGATATGATTTTAATCCACAGTGATAAACAGGTTTTGCTGAATGCGATTTCGCAAGTTAGAGAATTTCTTTCACAAGAATTAAAACTGACATTGCATCCGAAAAAAATAAAATTACAGAGTGCGGATAAGGGTTTTGCATTTTTGGGAGCTTATATTTATCCGAATAAAATTTTTGCCGGTAGAAGAGTAGTCAATAATTTTAAAGAATGCGTATATAATCCGGATTCAGATTCCAAAAAACAGAATTGCAGAATCCAGAGTTATTTAGGATTAATGTCGCATTTTCCGTGAAGACCCAAACAAATTCACTCCCCACGGCGCTCTCGAATCCGAGATGAACGCGTTTTTGGGCAGTCATCGCGTATTAGAGGTAGAGCAGAAGTTTTTCCAACTTGAACCTGAGCGATTGTATTATATTCTACTAATGAAAAAACAGATCATTCTTCTGATTATGCTGCTGTGCCCGCTGGTTTTTAGTCAGCCGAAGCTCACGGTAGTGATAGGCGCGGTCGGCGAAGACCCCAAGCCCGGTCTTCGCAGAGCTCTTGAGACGCAAATTAAGACGGCTTTTGTTAAAGACGGACGGTTTACCGCCGTAACGCGCGAAGAAGCCGTTTTGACAATGGTTCAAAGCGAGCATATATATCAGCGCACAGGCGCTGTAGATGACAGTCAGATAAGACAGATCGGAAAACAGTCCGGCGCGCGTTATGTTTGCGTGGTAGAGATCTCTCCGCTCATGGAATCTTATATGCTGAGCGCCCAGTTTATTGATATTGAGAGCGCTAAAATTGTTACTATGGCAAGCGTTCCAAGCGCTCTTAAAAACGACGGCGACTTTCTTGCCGCAAGCAGTGAACTTGTCCTCAGACTTTTGGGCCGGCGGGCCGCGGCGGCGCAAGGGCATCAGGGCGATTATGGAAAAGGTATATTTTTAGAAGAGAGTAAAAACCCAAATCCGCTGTCTCAAAGACTTGTAAACATACTTAAGCAAAAAGTAACCATCTCCGACGGCACCTGCGTAGGCGGTATAACGGCAGCTATTGAAAGTCCGCCGGAGCCGGCGTGTACGGAAAGTATGGTCGGCAATGTATGCAGGGCGGACGTTTCGCTTATTATTACACGATGCAAAGGCGGTCAGAAAACGATTATCGGCGGCTCAATAGTAGGGTCAGACAAAAACTCCGCGGCAGCGGCGAGAAGACAGTTTGAGCGAAACGTGGAACGCGCCAAATTTTGGGACGATTGGACCAACCAGTTGGAGAAGTTATCGAAATAATGAGATTAAATATTACATATCGCAGGGGCGGGGTTCACCCCCGCCCGAAACTTATACGGCGTTTATCCGGTTTTCCCGTAAGATACATATCAGTGATTATATTGACAGTGTTGTTTAGCGTATCGTTCGCGCAGGCTGAACTTTCGGTTCGCCTGGAACTGCCTGAGCAGCTCAAAAGAAATACCTTGCCGCAGTTTTCCGCACGGGATAGAGACGGGGAGAATCTCTTTCAAAGACGGCATCTTGAAAGAATGATTGAGCCGGAAGCGAAGCGGGTCGTTCTTGTGTTTTTCGCAACGTGGTGCGTGCCGTGCGCTAAATCCGCAATGACAATCAAAAAGACGGGAAATTCACTTAAAGAGAACGGCGTTCAGGTAGTATTCGTAAACGCGGGCGAAAGAGATGTTGGGGCTATTCACAAGTGGATAAAGCAGTACGGCGATCCGAGTCTGCCGCTTATAATTGATAATCGTTCGCAGATGTCCGGCGCGTTCGGGCTTTTAGAGCCTAACGGTACAACAATAGTACCCAAAAAACTCGTTCTCGACAGAAAGCTTAAGCCGCTGTTTCTGCTTGGGGCTGAGGGGAGCGATTTTCCGGGAGTCCTTTGGGAACGTAACCATTAGAGGCGCCTTTAAGCCAGCGAATACAAAAAATTACAATTAACTGTGTACGTACGGCTGACGAAAAACTATATTATGATATACTGGTGTACGGCATGAATTGGCACTGCACCGCACGCAGCTGCACGCAGGGCCGTGAGGTTGCTTAGCGGCACAGTGTAGATTCATGCCGTGAAGCGGTATATTTATAGAAATTGATGTGGTTATCACAATATTGATGTATCAGTTGCATTATGGAGACAAGAGTCTCTCGCGCAAATCCGATCACAGTTAAAAAAGTTAAAAAAGTTTGTAATTTTTGTGCGGTTATGATATACTAAGAATTAAATTGAAAAATAAACGTAACTTATACGCATAAATGTAATTGTAAGGAGGAGTTCAGATGTGTTTTAAGAGAAGAAACGTTGCAGTTTTAGCGCTTTTGGTTATGGCGTTCACCGTTTTTGGCAGCGACGCTATGAAAAAGGCTCTCAGCGAGAGGAAGTTTGCCGACGTTATAAAGCAGGGTGAGGCGATAGCCGCCGCTAACCGTACTGTTGAACAGTGGATAATGATGGGTATCGCTCAGGAGCAGGTTAGAAACGACCCCAAAGCGCGCGAAAAGGCGAAAGTGTTTTATGACGGCGCATTGAGAGCGAATCCAAGCCACCCTGAGGTGTTTCTCGCTCTTGGTAATTTTGAGGTTCGCGGTTCACAGTATCAGGAGGCGCTGAGGCATTTTCAGAGAAGCCATTTGCTTGAAAGCACATCCGCCGCCGCCGAAGGTATGGCGATTGCCGCTTCACGTCTCAGAGATTGGGACCGCGCCCGCGACGCCGCGGAGACCGCGATATCTCTTAATCCCGACGCGATTGAGTCCCGGCTTATTTTGTCCAGAATCCTTTTTGACGCCAAGAACTGGGCCGCCGCCGCTCCCCATCTTGAGTATATCGCTTCAAAAAGACCACGGGAAATTGAAAACTGGAGAAGGCTTGTTACCTGCTATGAGAACATGAAAGATGCGGAGAAACTTGCCACGGTAGATCCGCGGATTATTGAACTTGACGCTAAAGATATCAAGTCCCGTCAGAGACACGCGGAGTGGGCTCTGTCGAAAAATGATACCAAAACAGCTCTCAATCTGTTCAAGGACTTGGCGCTGTTGACCCCTAATGACGCAAAGCCGTTTAGAAATCTTTACGTAGCTTCTCTCCAGGACGGTAATAAAAAAGATGGTATAATGTATCTTAGAAATTTTGTCGTTCTTGATTCCAGCGACGCCGGTGCGATTAAACAGCTTGCCGATCTTCTCTTTGAAGCTAAAGATGTAGAAGGCGCTCTTAACGCGTACCGCAAAGCGGTACGCCGCGACGCGAACATTAAAGGCGTTTCAAAAAATTACTCAACCATAGTGCTCGAAAGAAATCTTGATGATGAAGCTATCAGAGTGATTCAAAGAGCTATCACACTCAAAGAAGCCGACGCGGCAATGTACGCCGCGGCAGGTGATATTTACACAAAGCGCAAAGATCACGCAAACGCCATAAGAATGTACAGCGCGGCTCTTGATCTTGACAAACAGAATCTTGGCCTCCTCACTAAAGTAGCGGAAGCTCAGGCCGCTTCGGGCGACGTCAGAAACGCTATTGTCTCTTATGAGCAGATAGTTCTTCTCAACCCTCAGGCTGTTAACGAGCTTAAAATACTCGCGGATCTCACCACCCGCGCCGGCAGGGTTAAAGAGGGGATGGACATTTACAAAAGGTATCTGACAAGAGCGCCTAACGATCAGGCGATTCAGGCGCGTGTGGGTATGCACGAGTACAGTAACAAGCAGTATAAGGAAGCTGTAAGTTTTCTTACAAAGGTTAGAGACGCGAAACTTCTAACAACCGATGTACTGTTCGCGCTTGGAGATTCTTACGCGAATCTTGACGACTGCAAGAACGCTATAACATTTTTTGAAAGAGTAAGAGCCGCAAAACCCTCCAATCAGGTTCTTATGAATACTCTGAAGCCCTTGGCAGAGTGTTATGAGAAGAGCGGCGACAAGGCTAAGGCCGCCGAAGCGTATACCGCTTATGTGGCGCTGCCCAATGTTAGAGACGCCGAAGCCTCCTATCTTAGAGGTTTTCTGCGCGAAGAGACAGACAGGCCCGGCGCAATCAGAATATACGAAGCTAACATAAGAGATTTTCCAAGAGACCACCGCAGCTTTATGAGGCTTGGGCTTATCTACGCGCGGGACAGCTCAACTTTGAATCAGGCGGTAACAAATCTTACCGCCGCTTCAAGATTGGCTGATACAGTTGCTATTATATGGAAAACTTTGGGTGAGGTTCAGGGCAGACTGCGCAATACAGACGGCGAGCTCGCCGCGTATACGAGGCTTCTTGCTTTACAGCCCAATGATGTTACCGCCAATAAGCGTGTTGGTACGATACAGATCAACCGCAAGCAGTGGGCGCCCGGTATCGCGAGTCTTGAAAAAGTTGTCGCCGCGGATAATAAGGATTTTGAGGCGTGCATGCTTCTTGCCACCGGTTACTCAAATACAAACCGTCCCAAAGAGGCGGCTGATCAGTTGAGAAGAGCGAGAGCGCTCAGGGGTAATGACGTCGCGATCAGACTCGCTCTTATTGACGCGCTTGACAAATCAGGCGACAGTACAGGTGTGAGAGAAGAGAGAAAATCCCTGTCTGAGCTTGACCGTGTGATTGCTAATACAGACAGAAAGAATATTGAGTCCCGCCAGCGTCTTGTAGTGTACAGCATGGCTCAAAAGGATAACGCTACCGCTTATCTTTTTCTCAATGAACTCGCGGCTCTTACGCCAAGAGATCACATCGTGTTCAAAAATCTGTATGATATCGCAATGGCCGATAACAAGAAAAAAGAGGCTGTCGGTCATTTGAGAAGATACATCGCTTTAAGACCTAATATCGCCGAGGCTCATAAAAATTTGGGGCTTCTGCTTTTTGAAGAAAAAGATATGGACGGCGCGCTTGCCGCTTTTAGAGAAGCGCGCAAACTTGACCCGGCCGTAACCGGTATCTACAAACCGTATCTTACTATTCTTATCGAGAGAAAAATCAATGATGAGATCATAAGCGCCGGAAACGCGGCTATAACCGCTAAAGAGGCGGACGCCGCGATTTATACGGCAATGGGCGATATCCATAGAAGCGCGAACAGACATGCCGACGCTGTAAGAATGTACAAGGCCGCTCTTGATATTGATACAAGAAACGTCGGCCTCCTCTCCAAGTTTGCGGAGAGTCAGGCAAGAAGCGGTGATCTGAGAAATGCCGCGATCTCTTATGAGCAGGTTATCGCCATGAATCCCGGCGCGATTGGTGAGCTTAAAGAGCTTGGCGCAATTCAGGCAAGGCTTGGAAATCAGGAACAGGCGATAGCTACCTACAAAAAGTATTTGGAAAAGAATAAGGCGGACGAAGAGATCGCTCTTCTTGTCGGTAACTTTGAGCATGGAAAGAAGCAGTATCAGGCCGCTATCAGATATTTAGAGATGGTCAAAAAGCCTGAACTTCAGAACTTGACTTATCTCATTAACTTGGCAGATTCTTACTTCCAGCTTAAGAATCACAAAAAAGCCGCTGAGTTTTATGACAGAGTGTGGAAATCAAGAAATGTTACCCCCGCGATCTTGAGAAACATTTTAAAGCCGCTTGGGGAAGCGTATGAGGCTGATAATCAGCCTGTAAAGGCCGCGGAAGCGTACAGAGCTTTTGTGGCAATTCAGGGAGTTACCGATCAGGAAGCCTCTTTTAAGCGC
Source organism: Chitinispirillia bacterium (assembly GCA_009784115.1). GTDB lineage: Bacteria > Fibrobacterota > Chitinivibrionia > Chitinivibrionales > Chitinispirillaceae > WRCH01. Next base: position 43,737 of record WRCH01000006.1, on the reverse strand, counting down.
GCGTTCCTCATTGAGGCTACAGATGAGGCGCAGGCTATTAGAGATTATACCGCAAACTTGAGAGCGTTCCCAAGAGACGCGAGGAACTTTGTGCGTCTTGGTTTGCTCCAGTCTAAAAACAGAGCGACTATGGAGCAGGCGGCTACAAATCTTAACGCGGCTGTGAGACTTGTAGATAACGACGCGGACGTTTGGCTCGCGCTTGCTAAAGTCAACGGCAATCTTAACAGAACCAACGATGAGCTTGCCGCGTACAGAAGATACGTTCAGCTTAACGCGCAGGATTTTTCAGCGAACCGCCGCATGGGTGAAATTTTCCATAGCAGAAAGCAGTTCCAGGACGCTATTACAAACTTGGAAATTTTCTTGGCTACAACTCCTAACGACGTTGAAGTGATTCTGATGCTCGTTGACGCGTATGAAGGAACAAACAGACAGGCTAAAGCTACAGAGCTTCTCGCGAGAGCGAAAACTTTGAAAGCTGATGATCCCAAGGTTCGCGAGCGTCTCTACCTCATGTACAAAAAAGAGGGTCACAGAGCGCGTGCTGAAGCTGAAATCAGAGATCTTGTGAACATCACTAAAGACAACAGGCACCGCCTGATGTACTACAATGATCTCGTTGAAGCGAGAAAATTTGATGAAGCCGCAAGAGTCGCTAACGATATCCGCAGAAGCGATCCGCTAAACTACGACGGGCTTATGGCTGTCGCGGACATTCAGAGATTGCAGAGAAGATTCGCCGAAGCTGTTGAGACCTACAAATCGGTTCTTTTCCTTGATCCGCCTAAAGGCTCTACCCACGCGGCGGCATTTGCGGGAAGAGCAGAAGCGCACGTTGGGATGAGGGAGATGGACCGCGCGGAGTCTTTCTTCAAGAGAGCTATTGAGACCGACCCGAGAATGGTTCGCGCGGAGCTTGGTCTTGTCAGACTGTACAGAGCTCAGAATAAGACCGCTCTCATGAACACTCACGCGGGCAGAGTAAGAACGCTTGCGGCTAACAACAAAGAGATTCTCGACGAGCTCGAAGCTGCCCTGACCGGTCAAGCGGCTCCGGCCCCGGCGGCGGCTCCAGCGGCCCCGGCAGCAGCGCCTGCGGCGGCTCCGGCTGCTGCGCCTGCGGCAGCGCCGGCAGCAGCTCCGGCAGAGGCTCCAAGCGACAGCTCGGGTGACGCGGCAAGGCCGAGAAATAGAAGAAGAAATTAGAGCGTACTCAGTATGATTACTATAAAAAAGGCACAGTTTAATCAACGTGTGCCTTTTTTTATCTGTTCTGCAATTATTGTTTCGTTGATTTTGATAGGATGCGTCCCTGCCGCGCGCTATCAGTATCAGCCGGATAAAAAGAACATCCTCAGGCTTCAAGAGCTCAGCGCGGAGAGCCTTTTAGTAATTTCAAGAAATATTGAGCAGAGATTTGAAAGGCACAGTTTACTTTTTGCCGACAAAGATATTGAAAAATATCTCAATGAGGTGCTTGACCGTTTGGTTACTCCGCAGGAAAAAAAGCGGTATAATTTAAATGTGAAAGTTTTGCGCAGTCCTGCGGTAAACGCGTTTGGCTATCCCCACGGAACAATTTTTATAACTGTTCCATTGTTGACAAAACTAAATAATGAAGCGCAGCTCGCCGCGGTGCTTGGTCATGAACTTATACACATTGTGAACAGTCACGCGGAAAAAACTTTAGAAAGGGTGAAGGAGCGTTCGCGGAAAGAGGTGCAGCTTCATCCCGATTTAGCGGCTCTTTTTGATGATGAATGGATATTAGCCGGTGCGGGAGCAGCGCTTAGCTCCGCAATGAGAGGCTACTCCCGTGATCTTGAGAGGGAGGCGGACAGCCTTGGCATATTCAGGATGACAGAGGGCGGTTATCCGCATGAAGAGTTTTTAAGTCTGCTTGTGCTGTTGAGAGATTATGTTATAAGCGAAAATATCACAGAGCAAAGTTTTTTCAGTTCACATCCGCGAATCACCGAAAGAATCAGGAACTATTATCGTATTGTCGGTGAGAGTGATTTTGAAGAAATTACCGTTTGTGAAGACTGCGATGTTTTTAAGGGGCGGATAAAAAAAGCTCTGTATGACAATGTGCGTGTAAATATATCTGCGGAGAGATATGATTTAGCCGAAGATCAGATCGAAAAATTTTTGGCGCTTGACAGCTGTGATGCAGAGGCGCTTATTCTTTATGGAGATTTTGAGAGGCGCATATCACCGAGAAGTACGCAGTTTTTTAAATGGTATAAACGCGCGCTTGAGTGTGATTCTGAAAATGCCGCGGCTTTGCGCGCTATTGGGTTTGCTTACTATTCTATCAAGGATTTTAAAAATGCGCACGTGTATTTGTCAAGGTATTGCGAGATTGCTCCTAACGCTTCGGATATTGGTACTGCGAGGTTGATGCTGCGCATGAGTGAAGAACATAAGTAAATTACGCCCCAACCGCATCCGTCCGTAGAACGTAAATACGTGATGTCTGATATCCATTTTTGCCCTGCCTGCCTACGCCATTACCGGGACTCCGCACGTGCGAAGATGACCGCCGCTTTTTTTATAAAATTTATCGTAGGTGATGGCGTACAGCATTATTTATATTATAATTGACAGGTAACCTTATGACAGGAGGCACTTTAATATGCAGATGGATATGACAGTACCGTCATTGATTTTTAACAGAACGCCGCAAACAGCGCCTGTAACCCCTGCGCGTATCACGCAGGAAAATCCATCTGTTGTACAGCCGCAGCAACAGCAAAGGCCAGCGAATCCTTGGGGGCCGGCCGCGGTTGTCACCATATCACCCGAAGGCCGCGCCGCTTACGAGGCGAGTCTCAATAGTGCTTCCATGATTGATGATGAGAGCGGCCATGATCACGGGCTGACTAATATTCACGATGTTGACGGCTGTCAGACTTGCAGTACCCGTACCTATGTTGATAAATCAAATGACGGCGGCGTCAGCTTCCAAACTCCCACACATATTGCGCCAAGCGCCGCAGCCGCGGCCGTAGCCGCCCACGAGGGCGAACACATAGCGCGCGACGGGGCGAAAGCTGAGGAGGAGGGCAGGGAAGTCATAAGCCAAAGCGTGCGCCTGCACACATCTGTCTGTCCTGAATGCGGAATAACCTACGTATCAGGCGGTGAGGCGAAGACTGTATCCGCTTCAAAACCGGAAGACAATCAAGATGCGGCGGTAGAATTGTTAGCGGCGTCAATAGAATAATTTGGGCTCTTCGCTATTTTGAGTGGGTATATTTTTTCCTGCATCCTGACGGGATGCTGTGCTTTTAATGTGGCGCAACTCGATTTCTCTCCCTACTACCTCAGTGATGGCCGCCGATCAGCCCGCAGTATCAAGTTTTTATTCTAAAAACGGGTTACCAATCAATTACTCTTATTATTGACTTATTTATATTCTCAATGATATAATTCTTACTATATGATAATCATCTCAACAGAAGATATAGAACAGGGGCAGATAGCCGCTCAGGACATTCACAGCGATTCCGGCAATGTTTTGGTGCTTAAGGGGACAACTCTCTCCTCTGCCCTCGGCAGGCGGCTTAAAAACTGGGGAATCTCTCATATATATATTGAGGGAGATGATGAATACGCGCCGCAGAGCGGCGAATATACAGTATCGGATGATAAAATAAAAGATGACCTCGGAGAGAAATTCTGCGGGACATTAAATAATAAGCATATGAAAAAAATTTTTGAAGCGGTCTGCATCCACAGAGAAAAACACATCGGCGGAGTTTAACCATGTCATCATCACCATCACCCTATACCGAACTCCAGCGCCGCCTGCAATCATTAAAGGCTCTTCAGACCCAGCCGGCAGCGGTCGCCAAAATTACAAAGATGATGCAAAACCCGGCAACAAACGCCGAAGAGCTCGGCAGAGCGATAAGAACCGATCAGGTACTTACGTCGTCGGTTCTCAGGCTTGTCAACTCCGCGTTTTACGGATTTCCCGGCCGGATAGCGAGCATCAGCCACGCGGTAGTGCTCCTTGGGCTCAGCGCGGTAAAGAATATCGTTCTGACCGCATCGCTTCTTGACGCGTTTAAAATAGATAAAAATAAGGATGGATTCTCTTCGGAAGCGTTTTGGCGCCACTCATTTGCCTGCGGCGTTACCGCTCAGTGTCTTGCGCAGACATTAGGATATAAAGACAAAGAGGAGTGCTTCATCGCGGGGCTCATTCATGATATCGGCAAAGTGATCCTGTTCCAATTGGTACCGGAAGATTTCGGCCGAGTTTACAAAAAAGCAAATCTGTCAAAAACTCTTTTTTATGATAATGAGATGGAAGTTCTCGGTACTACGCATCAGGAGGTTGGCGGCATACTTATTCAGCAGTGGCGCCTGCCGGATGATGTTTTTAAAGCGGTCTCACACCACCACTGCCCAAATCCCAATCAGGACGGTTTTCAGCTGACCGCAATCGTCCACACCGCCGACATCTTCGCGAGAGCGCTCTGCTATGGAAGCGGCGGGGACGGGAAAATTCCCGTTATTAACGAGGATGTTTGGGAGACGCTGAAATTAGACAGCGTTTCGCTTGTGCCGCTCTTTGACTCGATAAGGGTTGAGATGCAGAAGGCCGGGTCTTTTTTCAGCAGTTGATTTCAATCAAATATACGCAAAACCCTGTTCCCCGCAATTATTTTATTACTGTGGTGACGAAGTTGCTTTTTTTGCATTGCCGGCCTTAGTGAGTTACGCAGCTCCGTCACCAAAAGTATTGGAACAATAATTGATGCCCATCTTCTGCTATCATAGATAATAACAGTGCGGTAATAACAATTGCAGAAAGTATATATGACCGAACCACAGCAAACCGACGCGCAGGGATATTCGTCACGCGGAGATGAACACTTTAATAACGGTGATTACGACAGAGCGATAGCGAGCTATAGCGTTGCCTTAAATATCGACCCGAATCTAATCTCCGCACTTTTGAGCCGCGGCGATGTATACCGTAAAAAAGGCGACTATGATAAAGCTATTGATGATTATAACTCCGTATTAAAAATAAACCCTATCCACGCGAAAGCGCTCTGCTGGCGCTCAGACGCCTATAGAGGCAAGGGCGCATTTGACAAGGCTGTCGAGGATATTAATATGGCGCTGGAAATTGACCCAAGCAGCAGCGACGCCTTCTGCAACCGCGCAAAAGCATACTGTGAAAAAGGCGACTACGCGAGAACAATTGAAGATTGCAACGCGGCGCTCTCTATCGACTCAAATAATCCAAGACCGCTGAAATACCGCGCGAAAGCGTTTCTTGCGAAAAATGATTTCAATGTGGCTTTAGCCGATATTGACATGGCGCTGAGAATTAATCCCAATGCAAGCGAACTTTTATGCGACCGCGCGTGGGTGTACGTAAATAAGGGCGAATATGATAAAGGGATTGAAGATTGCAACACCGCGCTCAAAATTAACCCAAACTGCGCCGCCGCTTTCAAATACCGCGCAATGATGTATCAGGGCAAAGGCGAGATCGACAGAGCGATTGAAGATTACAGTATCTCTTTAAAAATCAATCCGAATGACATTGACGTCTTAAAATACCGCGGCTCAATATTCATGAGCCGCCATAAATACGATCAGGCGATCGCCGACTTTAACGCCGCTCTTAAAATTGACCCGGGCGATGCCAAACTTTTACAGGAACGCAGGAAAGCGGCGTCGGAAAAACGGTTCGGGTAACTATACTGGTGCACGGCGGCAGTAAAAATTTTGACTTTCCTGTGTAAATACAGTAATTTATTATTATGGACAAACATCATAGCAGTGAAAACAATAACGGTATAGACCGCCGCAGCTTTATGAAGTTAGCCGGCGCAGCGGCGGCGCTCGCCGCTGCGGGGGGCGGATGCAAGACGCAGAATAATTCCGGTATAGCAAATAGAATCATACCAACCGACAAAATGACCTACAGGGTCGATCCCAAAAACGGCAACAAGCTCTCGCTTTTGGGCTTTGGTATGATGAGGCTCCCCCGTATTGCGCGCAGGCGAGGAGAGTCGCTGCCGGATACTAATGATCTTGATCAGGAAGCCATAAACGAGCTTGTGGATTACGCCATCGCTCACGGTGTAAATGTTTTTGATACGGCGCCTGTTTACTGCAAAGGATTTTCTGAGAAAGCTACCGGCGAAGCGCTCAGCCGTCATCCGCGGGATAAATATTTCATCGCTACAAAAATGTCCAACATGCGCCCGCCGCAGGCGAAAGAGCGTGAGTTTTCGTTAAATATTTACCGAAGATCGTTTGAGGATCTGCGGGTTGACTATATCGATTATTATTTTGTGCATTCGGTCGGCAGTCCGCAAGTTTTTAAGGAGCGGTATCTTGATAATGGTATCCTTGACTTTCTGTTCAAAGAGAAAGAGGCTGGGCGCATAAAAAACTTGGGCTGGTCATTTCACGGCGACGGTGAGTTTTTTGAGTATCTCGCCGGAGCGTATCCGTGGGATTTTACTATGATACAGCTCAACTATCTTGACTGGGGCAGAGTAACCGGACGCGCCAACATCGACGCGCGGCGCCAGTACGAGGTGCTTACCAAAAGAGACACCCCTATTTGGATCATGGAACCGCTTCTTGGCGGCGGTCTTGCCATGCCGCACTTTAAAGCGCGGGAGCGGATGGTGCAGGCTGATCCTGCTGCAAGCGCGGCGTCGTGGGCATTCCGCTTTGCAGGAGAGCTTCCCAATGTGACAACGGTTTTGAGCGGGATGATGTTTATGGATCACCTCAAAGACAATATACTCACGTACTCGCCGCTTGCGCCTCTCTCTGACGGTGAAAGGGAGATGCTTCTTGGGGATGTCACCGATATAATGTTTGAAAAGCGCAATATCAACTGTACGAGATGTCAATACTGTATGCCTTGTCCTTATGGGATTGATATCCCTGAAATATTCACGCATTACAACCGCTGTTTAAACGAGGGCAGCTATCCCGAAGACAATCAAAGTCCTGATTATAAAAGGGCGCGCCGGGCGTTTTTGATTGGGATGGACAGGAGCGTCTCTCCGCTGCGTCAGGCGAATAGATGTATAAATTGCGGACTTTGCAATCCGTCGTGTCCTCAGAGGATAAATATTCCATTAGAGATGATGCGGATTGACAAGTTTACCGAGTCGCTCAGGGTTGAGGGTTAAACTATGATGAAAAATGTTCGTGTTATTGCCGCGGCATTTTTTATGGCCGCTTTGTCATTATTATTCCTTGATTATACGGGGACTGTCCACTCATATTTAGGATGGAGCGCTAAGCTGCAGCTTGTGCCTGCGATACTTGCGGGAAGTATTGCTGTTATTGCTGGATTATTATTGCTGACGCTTATTTTCGGGCGGATCTATTGCAGCGCTATTTGTCCTTTGGGGATTTTTCAGGATGTGATTTCGCGGGTGGCAAATATCAGCAGGAAAAATCGGTTTTCTTACCGTCCCCCCCGCAAATCGTTTTTTATTTTGCGTTTTGCGATTCTTGGATTATTTGTTTTCGCGATGATAGCATCTGTCCCCGTTGTTACCGTATTGATAGAGCCGTACAGCGCTTACGGCCGGATGATTTCACAGCTCTTCGGCCCGCTTTACCAATGGGGAAATAACATACTTGCGCATTTTGCTGAGCGCGCAGACAGCTACGCTTTTTATAGTGTTGATGTTTGGCTTAAAAGCGTGAGTGCGCTTGTTGCTGCGGGGTTGACGTTTGTTGCGGCAAGTATCTTCGCGTGGAAAAGCGGACGGGGATATTGCAATACACTTTGTCCTGTTGGAGCGCTTTTGGGACTTGCGTCACAACTCTGTTTGATGAAACCGCCGGTTTGGGAAAAGTGCAGCGGCTGCGGTCTGTGCGCAAAAAAATGCAAATCGGGTTGTATTGATACCGTCAACAAGAGAGTGGACTATCTGCGCTGTGTTTCCTGCTTTAATTGTTACGGCGCCTGTCCTCAAAAAGTTTTTTCCGTTTCTTGGGGAAATCCGTTCGGCGTAAAAAAATCAACAGAGCAGCCGATACAAAAATCAAAAATCGAAAAGTCAGAGATGGCTGAAATGACAGGTAATGACGCGGGACGCCGCAATTTTGTATCCGCGTCGGCGCTCTTTTTGTTAGCGTGCGCAACACGGGTTATCAGCCGAACTTATGATTTTGACGGCGGCCTCGCCCCTCTTGAAGATAAAAAGGCGCCTAACCGCGAAACCCCAATAATTCCGCCGGGAGCCGACAACGTCCGCCATTTCCGCAGACACTGCACCGGGTGTCAGCTATGCGTATCGGCCTGTCCGAATCAGGTGTTGCGTCCGTCAAGCAAACTAAGTTCGTTTATGCAGCCGCAAATGTCATTTGAACGCGGCTACTGCCGTCCTGAGTGCGTAAAATGCGGCCAAGTCTGCCCTACAAGCGCGATACGCCCTGTCACCACAGCTGAAAAATCATCAATACAAATAGGTTACGCCGTATGGAATAAGGATCTGTGCGTAGTAAACGTTGACAATGTAAAGTGTGATTTGTGCAGCCGCAAATGCCCCGTCGGCGCAATCACTCAAATCCCCAAAACCGATGAGGAAAACTCATTGAAAATCCCGATGATCATAACAAACCGCTGTATAGGCTGCGGCGCGTGCGAGCATCTGTGTCCCGCGCGGCCGTATAGCGCAATTTATGTGGAGGGTGCGGAGAGTCACAGAGTGATTTAGTATGGATCGGCGACATCCTGACCGCACCCGCAAAAAACTTCATTAAAAACAGGTAATCCGCCCTTGTATTAAACTATTTTCATAATGCAGAAATAAAAACATTAAAAACTAAATTGATAAAAAGAGGTTAGTTCTGCAAGACTCAATATACAGAATTTTGGATGCGAACTTTAACCGGTTGCGTGAAGCCCTGCGGGTTATTGAGGAGTTTTTTCGTTTTATATTGGAAGAAGAAAAAGGTTGCGTTGATCTCAAAAAGATGCGGCATTTGCTTACCGATATGGAAAAGAGCATCGGCTCAGAACTGCTTTTGGAGAGCCGCGATACCGCGGGAGACTGTTTTGCGTTTCACACTCGGCCCGAAGAGATGAACCGGGTTGAACAAGGCGACGTGCTCAACGCAAATTTTAAACGCGCTCAGGAAGCGAGCCGCGTTATAGAGGAGTATTCAAAGTTAAGCGGCGCCGATAGTGTTAGTGAGAGCGCCAAAGAGATACGGTTTTCACTTTACACGCTTCAGAAAATAACTGCGCATAGATTGCAGCCGCTTTCTGCCAAAGATGTTACTCAATAATGAAGACAGGCAATTGAAAGATGTCAAGAAAAAAAATTGAAACAGCTCCGGCAAAGGGTGACAGTTCAAATGTTGACAGCGGGAAAAAGGATTCCGTAATTATACATGGAATTTGGGGATTAGTCTATCTGTCAATAGGGATATTGGTAATCATATCAATTTTGTTTTATTCTCAAAAGCAGCTTGAAGACAGCGCGAACGTTCATCTGCTTGGGCCTTATCTTGGGACAAGTCTCAGCCTTGGACTGTTTTTTCTTTTTGGCAGGATCCCGGCGTTTTTATTCGGCGCGGCTGTAACGTACATCGGTTGGGCGAAGCTGCGCAGCAATCCTTTACGTCTCAAATTACTTCTGTTTTTGGCGGTTCTTTCTATTGAATTGTGCCTGCTTCTTGCTATTCGGCATATGCCGGAACTCAGCGCCGGAGCAACGCTAACGATTGATTCGCAGAACATTCGTTTTAACTATGTCGGACTTTTAATGGTGCAAGCTCTCGTTCCGCTCTTTGGCGGACGGGTTTTCGGGCCTTATTTTATTACGCTTATCTTAGTTATAATAACGCTTATGGTTGGTTTACGGATACGTCCTCAAACAATCGCCGCTTTTATCGCAAAATGGGCGCTTTACTTTTGGGTACGTGTCAAGGAGATATTTGTTGATGTGAAGAGAGGTATCGAAAGTTCTCCCGATATCGTTCAGCAGTCCGGCAGTGACGGTGGTGACGCTGGCGCGGTTGTCAGCGAAGAGAGTAATATCAGCGAAGATGAATCACCGGATAAGCCCGGCAAAAGAAGATCACGAAAGAGAGCCGGAAAAGTTGATGATACCTCTATGGAAACTGATTCCGCCGTACAAATATCGGAATATAGTGAAAATCCAGCAGACGAAGAATCATTGCCAAAATATACCGAAGAGGAGAGCGCCGCTGTAGCGGCGGCGGTTGGCGAACAGTCCGACGCGTTTACCGCGGCTTCCTGGCTTGATGATCTTACTTCCGTTTCTGTTTCTCCCAAAGAGGAAGAAAATAATCATCAGCAAGAAGAAGAAAATTCATCTTTTGATAAAATGGAAGATGCGCCTATAAAAATCCTCACTATAGAAACTGTTGACGTTGAACCGCAAATGGATGATGACGATTTTATGCCTCCTCTTGTGGTTGACGATGATCAGGAATATGGCGAGATGGCGGATACCTCCACCCGCGAGTTTGATCACGACGAATTGCACGGAGAGGACGATTCATACGGCTCAGATAACAGTGTTGATCTTGACGATGAAGAAAAGTTTGTAGTAACCGAAGAGGTGAAACTTTCAAAACCTTATGTTTTGCCGCCGCCCGATCTCCTTGCGGAACCGGAAGCGCTCTCCAAGATGTACGATGAAGATGAGATTAAGCAGAATTCAATGATACTTGAGCGGACTTTGGAGAGTTTTAATGTAAAGGGTAAGGTTCGCGCTGTAAGCCCGGGGCCGGTTGTAATCCGTTATGAAATAGAGCTCGCTCCCGGTGTTAAAGTTAACAAAATAACCGGACTTCACGATGATATATCATTAGCTGTCGGCGGGAAAAAAATACGTATTCAGGCTCCTATTCCCGGTAAAGCGGCTGTGGGCATTGAGATGCCGAATGGTAAACGTCAAAATGTTCACTTCAAGCATATTTTGGTTTCAGATACGTTTAAAAAAGATAATTCTAAGCTGCCGGTAATCATAGGATCAAATATTTCCGGACTTCCTTATGTTACGGATATTGCAAAAACGCCTCATCTTCTTGTTGCCGGGCAGACCGGATCGGGAAAGAGCGTCTGCATGAATTCGCTTATTTGTACGCTTCTCATGACTAAAACCCCTGATGAACTGCGGCTCATTCTCATAGATCCCAAACAGGTGGAATTTACATCTTATGAAAATATACCTCACCTCTTAGCGCCTGTTGTGACTGAATCCAAAGAGGCCATAAAAGCGCTTCAATGGGGAGTAATTGAGATGGAGAGGCGCTATTCGCTTTTTGTGAAGGCCGGCGCGCGTAAAATTGATGATTTTAACGAAAAATTTGAGTCCGGCAAACTTGCGGGCGTTGTACCTGATGAAGACAATAAACCGATGCCTTTCATCGTAATCATCATCGATGAACTTGCGGATCTTATGGCGGTAGCCTCTAAAGATATAGAGGCGCTTATCAGCCGCATCGCCGCGAAAGCGCGTGCTGCGGGGATGCATCTGATTTTGGCTACTCAGAGTCCGCGTGTGACTGTTATAACCGGTCCGATAAAAGCGAATCTGCCGTCAAGGATAGCGTTTCGTACCGTTCAGTCTAATGATTCAAAAACAATTCTTGATCGAAACGGCGCCGAAGACCTTTTGGGTATGGGCGATATGCTATTTTTACGTAACGGTGCGTCCGATGTTGAGCGTTTTCACGGAGCGTTTATACCTGACAGTGATGTAGAAAACATTGTAGGCGCGATCAGAGAGCAGCAGGTAGAGATTGATACAATAGGCAGTTTTAACGATGTTATTGCCGATGGTGAGGATGGCGGTGATTCCGGCGGCGGAACTTTTGATGACGGCAAGCGCGACGAGAAATTTAAAGAAGCGGCGTATCTGATCGCTTCGATTGGTCAAGGGTCTACTTCGCTTCTCCAGCGTAAGTTAGAGATCGGTTTCGCCCGCGCCGGACGTCTTATGGATCAGCTTGAAAGTTTCGGCGTTGTCGCTCCGGGCAAGGGAAGCAAGGCGAGAGAGGTTCTTATGCGTACCGAGGATTTGGATGATTTGTTCAGGAAATAAAATTCGTAAATATACCGCTTTACGGCATAAATCTACACTGTTCCGCTAAGCAGCGGAGCCGGCCCTGCGTGCAGTTGCGTGCGGTGCGGTGTAGATTTATGCCGTTACTCAGTATAAATAGACAGCCCGGGGTTAAAACCCCGGGCTGTACAGACGCGCCGAAGACGGCGCGGGCGTCTCTGCAGGACGCGGAAAAATAAAAACATAAACAAAGAAATTTTAATGAAAATCCCGCTATACGCAATACTTTTTTTGTTGATCACCGCGTTTTTGGCCTCAGCCCAAGAACCGGCGGTCATGGCTTTAGTACGCAAAAACTATAGCGGGAACACCGCTGTAAACGCTCAGTTTGATCTGACTACTTATTGGAGCATTAGAGAGCGTGAGGAGAAAAGAAGCGGTGAGCTTCAGCTTGCCGGCGGGAATAGATTCAGGGTCAGTTTAGGCAGAGAAGTTTTTGTAAGTGATGGTGAGGATTATTACCAGTTCAGCGAAAGAAATTCACAGCTTGTCATAAGAAAGCTGTCAGATATTGATCTATCCTTTCACCCATCCCGTATGCTCTCATCATTTCTCACAGGCCGCACATTTACAGAAAAAGGGCGCAGCGCAGGCGCGGTCGAGCTTACGTGGAGAGGCAAGGCGTCTGAAGCCGGCGGTTTTACCTCTATAACCGCTTTTGTTGAGGAAAAAACCGGTATCATCAAAACACTTATACTTGTAGATCAAGATAGTAATGTAAATACTTACGCATTTAAAAGAACTGTATTTAATAGACCGCCGTCAAGAGATGTTTTCAGATTCAACCCGCCCAAAGGCGTTGAAATTATTGACATGAGATAAAATAATGTTTCAAACCGAAGATAAATTCCGCCGGCTGTTTCCTCATGTTTTTGCGCTGATCATTTTGGCGGCTTGCGCAAGCTACGGTCAGTTCCGCGAGACCCGTCAATTAACAAGTAATAATATCATATCGCTTGCCGGAAACGGTGACACTGTTTGGATTGCTACCGACCGCGGGCTTAATTATCAGACGTCGCTTGATGACAAAAGAGAGTGGCGCGGATTTGAAGCGGATAACTTCATCGGGCGTTTTTACGGACTCGGCTTTGGGGGCGGTGGTGCGGCGGCGCTTCTTGGCGGAGAAGTTTCATCTCCATCGGTTTTTAGTTTTTGGCATTTCGATCATAAAAGCGGCAAGTCACAGCAGCACTCTTTCAGATTTTCAAAATTTACCGGAGAATTGCGCGAGACTGCCGCGCCTGCGGGCGGGGTAATTTTCTTTGATAATAAATTTTGGGCTCCGTTTAAAGACGGCGGGATGATTTGTTATGACCCTGCGGTCAATAAGGCTGAATCTTTCAGACCTGATACGGAAAGCGGGGAATCTCCTGAGAATTTATCTCCGCCCGACGGCAGAAACAGCGAGGCTGTGCTGTCGGTAGCAGTTATCGGTGATTCTCTTTTGGTAACAACACCATCGAAACTTTGGTATTACGATAATCAAAGCAAAACTTGGAGCGATGTACTTGACGGAGATTCTGATATTGAATCCAACGAGGAGTTTCTTGCGGCGTTTACGCTTAATGGAGGATTATATTCATTTGTCAATATAAGGAATAACGGTAAGGCAGACACTGTACTTTATCGTTTGTCTGACGGCAATAAATGGCATAAAGCGCTTAATAATACGCCGCGTGCTGTTTTCCCCGCAGTACAGGGGTATTTCTATGCGCTTTTTGAAAAAAATGAAGCCGCGGTGTTTCTTGACGGAGAAGAAAAATTCAGCGCCGGCAGATTCCGCAATCTGCTTGCGAACGCCGGAGATAACTCGGATCCAATAATCAACGATATCCTTTTTTTACCCAATAAAGAGTCTGAATCCAAAGGAACGCTTATTATTGCGACATCTTCGGGATTATATTTCACTAAATCCGCAAATCCGTTAACAAACGACTATCCTGATATGGTCTACATCCGCCACATCCGTCAAATAAAACCGGGCGAATCCTACGCGCTTCCCGGAATCATCCGCGGTGACGGTTTTTACGGAAGAGCGGTGTTTGTTTATAAGCTGAAAAAAAACGGCAATGTTACCATAAGAGTTTATGACTATAATATGAGTCATGTAAAGACCGTTGTAAGCGGCGCGCGGCGTTTGGCTCAAACCCCCGGCGGCCGTTCAACGGATCCGGCGGTTGACTTTTGGGACGGTACGAATAAGGCGGGGCGAAAAGTAAGCCCCGGAGTTTACTATTACAAAATAACTTCTACGGGCGGGGATCGTTTTCATGGTAAAGTCATACTTGCGAAATAAAACGATTTTTCCTGCGTTAGCTCTTCTGCTTGGTTTAACACTGTGCGAAACGGCGCAAGCCTCGTGGAACGCGGGGCTTCCCGACGCTGTTTTCAGGTTGCCTGCCGGAGCGTGGGCGTCGGGGATGGGCGGCGCCGCGCTTGCCGATCCGGAACAGATGATCTCATGGTATAATCCCGCCCGCCTGCCGCTCTTAAGAGACCGCCGGGCGTCGCTTGGCGCCGGTATACGCTCGCTTGGCCGTACTGAGGGGTGGGCATCGTATGATTTTCGGGTGCCGCCGCGTGCGGGGATGGGATTTTCATTTGTCTACAGGGGCGATCCTTTCATTAATAATTTGTATGATGGATATTATGATGATAAAGGCAATGTGATATTTGAGGATAAACTTGGCAGAGCTTCCATGACGGCGGTCTCCCTTAACATAGGAGCAGGGTATCTTGTGTCAAGGAAAATCTCTGTAGGAGGCTCTGTAGCTGTAAATCATCAGAGTCTGCCCGCGTCCCTTTATTATGGTCATTTAGAGAAATCGTCTATTACAAGCATCGGCGGTCTTGACATTATGGCGTCATACAGGGCGTCTTCCGCGTTGACGCTTTCCGGCGGTATAAAGAATTTGATGAGGCATAATTCGTGGTTTATTATACATGACAGTGAGTTTAATTCAGTTATCGATGAGACTGTTCCCCCGATATTTGTAATTGCGTCTTCGCACAAAACATCACTTTTTGAGCGGGAATTAGTGTGGAACGTTGACGCCCAAAATTATTTTTTTGATGGAGAGGGAAAATACCTCGGCCACCCGGAAATGGTGATTGCCGCGGGAGCAAAATGGCAGTTCATTGACGAGCTCGCTTTGCGTGCAGGAATTGGGGAGCTTGACATTTCGGGAGGAATGCGCCGCGGTACACGAGAGTACTGGGAGACATTTTCTCCGCGCATAGCGCTGGGGTTTTCGTATGAGCTTAAAAAGTTTAAGCAGGGGGCGTTTTTTAATTACGCCTTAACAACAGACCGCATATGGGCAGGGGTTGATCAGCAATTTGACATAACGGTCTCTTTTTGAAGAATAATAGCGAAGAACCAAAAAACGGAAATGTTTGCAATGAAACAAAAAATTATTTTATCAGCGATATTAATATTAATCTGCCATGTATTTGCGTTTGCGGACAATGAGCGCGGGTACGGTTTTTTGATGCTTGAAGAGCCGGTTGGCGTTAGAAACATCTCTATGGGCAGCGCGGGAACCGCTCTTGGCGGAGATGGATTTTATTATTATAATCCGGCAGTCCCGTTTTTTTCTGCATATCCTCACGCCTCTATTGAATTCGCTCAAATGCCCGGCGGCGTTAACAAAGGCGGTTTTGAATCGGCGTTTCTTTTTCCGCAGTGGTTTACAGCCGTTGGATTCTACTCAAGCAGCGTTGATTTTGAGACGCGTGATGAGAGAGGTTTTGGGTCAAAAGCGTCAAGCAGTACAACAATAGGCGCGTTCGGCGCCGGAATTATAAGAGACAATTTTGCTGCCGGTGTAAGCGCTTCCATGGTGCAGGATCGTATTTGGATAGAAGAGACCTATAACGCGTTTACGCTCAGCGCCGGTGTCGGGTACAAACTTTTTGACAATAAACTTAATCTTGGAGCCGCCGGGTTTCACGGGTTTGCAAACTCGTGGCGGAATTCGGATGATTCATACTCATCACCGGTATCGGTTGGTGTGAATGACAGTTTAGTGCCAAGATTCGCCAGAGCCGGAGCCGCGTGGATGGATACGGTTAAAAATTTCCCGTTTACAATAACAACAGATATCGCATACAGAGATCAGTGCGCAACGTTAAGCGTTCCCGTAGGAGCTGAAGTGTTGATACTGCCGTCTATCGCTTTACGGATTGGAAAACGTTTTGGGTGGGAGAGTGAGATTTTTTCGATAGGTTTAGGGCTTAATATTGACAAAGTATCCTTTGACGCGGCTTTTGTACCCTCTGTATTTGTGGATGATTATGAGCTTAAGTGGAGTATGGGATTGAGATATAATATGGGCGGTAAGCGTAAGAAAGACAGAGTAGAATCGGCAAAAAGTCCGCAAGAAGATGTTGATAAAATTGACATAATGGATGAAATAATTCAACCGCGGGAAACGATAGAATCAGTCCTTGATGAAGTTGAGGAGGAGTTGCCGCACTCACAGGAAGAAGTTGAATTAGATGTTGGCGAGCAAGAATCTGTTGACGTAGATGAAAGTGTTGATATTGGCGGTGATGAATCCGAAAACGATGATGACAAACAGGAGCATCCGCAGGAAGAAGTTGAGGCAGGCGGACAGGAATCTGATACCGCTGATGTTACTGATACAGACCAAGAGTGATTACTTATTTAATTTTTTTTAACAAAAACTACCAATTCCGCCACAAACAATAGTATTTTATATATTCTACGGTAGTACGTCCATAACCAAGTAAAAAAAGACGTTGCTGCCGGTTAAAAGTTGAACAAAAAATTGCCCATAACAGGCGAGGATAATCAGCATGTTTCCTATGTTTTCAAATGATTTAGGGATAGACCTTGGAACTGCCAATACACTTATTTACGTGAGGGACAGAGGTCTTCTTATTGATGAGCCGTCGGTTGTCGCAGTAGACAAACACACAAAAAAAGTTGTGGCTATCGGTCTTGAGGCTAAGCGTATGCTTGGGCGTACCCCCGGAGAGATAGAAGCGATTCGTCCGATGAAAGACGGTGTTATCGCGGAGTTTGACCTTGTGGAGCAGATGCTCAAATATTTTATCCGTAAAGTTCAGAAGCACCGTTTTTATTTTAGACCCCGCGCGGTTATCTGCGTTCCCGCCGGTATTACCGAAGTGGAAAAACGCGCGGTTGCCGATTCCGCGGAGAGCGCCGGTGTGCGCGAAGTGTACATGGTTACAGAAACAATGGCCGCGGCTATAGGCATGGGAATTCCTGTTGGTGAACCGTCAGGAAACATGGTGATTGACATTGGCGGCGGTACCGCTGAGATTGCGGTACTCGCGTTAAACGGTATGGTGTGCGATATGTCTGTGCGCATCGGCGGCGATGAGATGGATGAGACGATTATCTCTTATCTCAAAAAGACATATAACTTGCTTGTGGGAGAGGGCACCGCCGAACAGATCAAAGTTCAGATCGGAAGCGCGTTTCCTTTGGAAGATGAGCTTGAGATGGAAGTTAAGGGGCGCGACCTCGTGGCCGGTATTCCTAAAACGCTTCGTATTACCTCTACAGAAATTCGCGACGCTCTCAATGAACCGGTCTCGATTATTGTTGAGGCTGTAAAGCAGGCATTGGAACAGACACCGCCTGAACTTTCAGCCGATATTCTTGACAAAGGTATAATAATGACCGGCGGCAGCTCGCTTCTGCGCGGACTTGATGAAAGAATCCGTCAGGAGACGAATTTGCCTGTAAACGTGATTGACGATCCGCTCACTTGCGTGGCGCGCGGTTCACTCAAAATTATTGAGGATATCGACAAGTATGCCCCTGTATTAGTATCATCGGGCAAGCGCAATAAATAATTAACAGGGCGGCCGCAAGGGCCGCCCGTACAAATGTTGCGAATCGTAGCCCGCTTTTGTTGAGACAAGGGCATTTAAAAATTCAGGAATTTATTTGCAATGCGTTGGATTATAGAGATTGTCATTCGTCACCGTAATATCAGTTCACTGCTGCTTACCGTATCGCTCTCGCTGGCGATGATAAGCGCAGGGCCCGATGCGCAGTTAAAAACTATCCGCTATCTTAATTTCAGTATATACTACCCGGCTTACGCTACAGTTTCGCAGATATCGAGATTTGGAAATGTTTATTCTGAGAACGCGCGTCTTAAGCATGAACTGGCTCAGACGAGCGCGCGGCTGCATCAAATTGAGGAACAATCAATCGAAAACGCGCGTCTTAGAGGACTTTTGGAACTCGTTGAGCATTCACCTTATGATCTTATTCCATCTCGGGTTATCGCTTACGATCCGTCGCATTTGAATAAAAGCGTAGTGATAAGCGGCGGGAAAAATCATGAGATCGTCCAATTTATGCCGCTTGTTTCGGAGCACGGAGCCGTGGGTAAGGTTATTCAGGTTATGGGCAACGCCTCTTTAGTGCAGCTCCTGCGCGACCCTTCAAGCCGTACAAGCGTTATGGTCCGCCGTACCCGGGCGGTTGGAATTATGGAGACTGAAAACGGGCGTGATTTTTTTGTACGCCTGCGGAATCATGAAGATGTGCGGGACGCCGATACCATAACCACCTCCGGGCTTGGCGGAATTTATCCAAAGGGGCTTCTTGTGGGAACTATTTCAAATATCGGTGAAGATAATAATACGCTTTTCAAACGGGCATATATTGATTTCGCGGTTGATTTTCACAGGCTTGAAGAGCTTTTTGTGATACGCCTTGCTCCTCAGTGGTCGGCGCATCGTCCTGAACTTGATTCGTTGAGGATGGAGAGGTAACAGGTGACGAATAATACCATGAAATGGGTCATTTGGTTTCTTGTGTGCATTGTTTTACAAAGTACACTCGTTCCGCATATCAGTATACTTACAATAAAACCTGATCTTCTGCTTTTGATACTTTTTATGATGTCAACAAAAGCCGGGCCTATGACAGGGTTGTATGTAGGCTTTTTTCTTGGACTCGGGCAGGATCTTTTCTCACCGGAGATTTTGGGGCAGAACGCTCTCGCTAAAACAATAGTCGGGTTTTTCGCGGGGCTTTTTAATGAGCGGGTTATACGCATGGATCCTGTAACGCAGTCTGTGCTTCTCGTAATTGTATTCCTTTTAAATGATGCTCTTATCATGTCGGTGCAGATGGTCAAGACGGGGGGTGAACCCATTGTTATTTTGGGCGAACTTCTTGTGGTAACTTTGCCAAGAGCGGTTTATTCACTCCTTTTGGCAACGCTTCCGTTTATCTGGACGAATTTTTTCAAACCGGCCATACGGTAGATTGAACAAATAAAATGGCATTCGGGAAAAGGTTACAGGACGAGCAGTATGACCGCCGGGTTAAGAGCCTGATAATCAGCGCCGCTATCTCATTTTTTTTTATTATCCTGCTCATAAGTTTAATTAATACTCAGGTCAGAGACGCGTCTGTCAACATCCGTTTATCCGACGCAAACAGTATGCGCGAAGTGGTGGTTCTTCCGCCGCGCGGAAGTATCTATGATAGAAACGGCGAAGTGTTAGCCCGTAACCGCCCCTCTTATTCTATCAGCGTACTTCCATATAAACTTCGTAACCGTGATAAGGTTATAGAGTCTCTTTGCAAAATTCGTGACGCAAACGGCGAAGCGGTTTTTGACAGTCTAGAACTTACGCGTCAATTTCGCAGAGCCGCTCAGCGGCGCTTTGACCCTACCCGTATTAAAGAAGATGTATCGATTGACGTAGTAAGTATTGTGGAAGAGCATTTTATGGAGCTTCCCGGTATAATTGTACAGACAGAGGCCCGCCGGGAGTATCCGTTCGGCACGGCCGCGTTTCATGTTGTCGGCTATATGGGCGAAATTCCAGAAAATGAGTTTGACACACTCAGGCATCAGGATTATTACTGGGGTGATCTGATGGGACGAGCCGGCCTTGAGCGTCAGTATGAACAGGTAATGAGAGGACGCTGCGGCAGGGAGTATTTAGAGGTAAACGCTTTTGGTAAAAACATCCGCCCGATCTCTCACATTCCAAGAATAGAACCTGTATACGGGCATGACCTGTATACTACGCTTGACATAAAGCTGCAGCTTGTGGCCGCGAAAGCGTTTCCTGATTCTCTCAGAGGCGCTGTTGTAGCTCTTGACCCGCGCAGCGGCGAAGTGCTTGTCATGTTCAGCAACCCCTCTGTAGACCCCAATATCTTCAGCGCCGCGACATCTGTAAGAGGCCGCACGTGGGCGCAGGTAGCGTCCGACCGGAGCTTGCCGCTCAATAACCGCGCTATACAGGGAACGTATCCGCCCGGTTCAACCTTTAAGCCGCTCAGCGGAATTGCGGGACTCTCTACGGGAAAGATTACAAGAGACAGCCGCATGCCGGTTTCATGCGCGGGAAGTTTTCGCCTCGGAAGCCGCGTTGCCAGATGCCACAGACCCGCGGGGCATGGCAGCGTTAACTATATCGCGGCTCAGCAGCACTCCTGCAACGTATATTTTTACCAGTTAGGACTGCGCCTTGGTGATGAAAATATAAACCGTTACGCGAGAATGTTTGCGCTTGGTCAAGTTACCGGGATAGATCTTCCAAGTGAAAGAATGGGATATCTCTCCGGAGAGCGGGCATATAATGAACGGTTTGCGTCGCGGGGCTGGAGGTGGACTCAGGGGCTTGTTATGGATCTTGCCATCGGTCAGCAGCAGATTTTCACGCCGCTTCAGCTTGCTTTAATGGTAGGGGCAATGGGTAACGGGAAGCATGTTTACCGTCCCGCTTTACTTAAGGAAGAGCGTAACAAAGATGGAATATTGGTCAGTCAAAGGCGGCCTGTGGTGATAAGTACGCTTGATGTTGATTCGGCCTCTCTCGCGATAAACCGTGAATCTCTTGCCGCCGCCGTTAAACCCGGTGGTACAGGCTGGCGCTCCGCTGTACCGGGGATAGTTGTCGGGGGCAAAACCGGCAGCGCGCAGAACCCTCACGGCAGTGAGTCTCACGCGCTGTTTATAGCCTGCGCTCCTTATGATGATCCGGTAATATCAATAGCGGTAGTTGTAGAGAACGCGGGAGGCGGCGGAGCTGTCGCGGCTCCTATAGCCGGTGAGGTATTGCGTTACTTTTTTTCACAAACGGCAGATGGCAAAGCTGTTTTCGATAAATATAATCCGGAGGGGCTAAGGCCGCCTGTAGTACGCAGACCGCCTCCTTTGCCGGTTACTGCCGTTGAAGAACCGATTAACAATGAATAAAAGACGTCTCGCGTTTTCCGCGTGTTGAAAACACGCTCGCGCCGTATTTTTGGCGCGTCTGTACAGCCCGGGGTTTTAACCCCGGGGGGGATGCGGCAGACAGCACAATTGATTGATCGCATGGAGATAGATGATTAACAATGAATGAATTGCGTAAAAAAGGAAGTTTCGATTTTTTGCTTTTTGCCTCGGCGGCGGCGCTGTGGATGATTGGGATATTTTTGGTTTACAGCGCAACCCATATTCATGAAACCGGTCCTCTTGCCGGTATCTATAAACAGCAGGTTATTTGGGTCGCGATGGCGATGCTTATCATCATATTTATATTATCTATTCCGGGACGGGTTATCTTCAGCGCCTCTTATTTTATATACGGCGGAGCTATTCTGCTGCTTGTATTTGCGATAGTTTCCGGTATAGAAACCAAGGGCGCGGGACGCTGGATTAATTTGGCGGGGTTTAGAGTTCAGCCTTCGGAGTTTGCTAAAGTAGGAGTGCTTCTCGCGCTTGCCAAATATCTGAGCGAAAAGAAAGTTTCTCTTTATGATCTTTCAACTTTTATTGTACCATGTCTTATCATAATTGTCCCTTTCGGACTTGTTTTAAAACAGCCTGATCTTGGAACAGCTCTCGTGTTTTGCGTAATGGCATTGCCGATGTTTTACTGGGCAGGACTCACGCTGCTTGATGTTTTTTATATAATCTCTCCGATAATCTCTCTTGTACTCGCGGGAATTCCGCTTCTGCTCTCATACAGCAGCGGAGAGAGCTGGGGGATTTTTGAGGCGGCGCCCTGGGGTATATTCTTTTTGGCGCTTATAGCGATTCTCTACTTTACACGCCCGCCGCTGTTTATATGGATAGGTTCAATCCTCGCGAATATCTTTACATCCACAATAGTAACTATTTTGTGGGGATCGGTACTTAAAGATTATCAAAAGATGCGAATCATAAGTTTCATTAACCCGCAAGCCGACCCCTTCGGCGCAGGGTATCAGGTGATACAGTCAAAAGTTGCTATTGGTTCCGGCCATATCTTTGGTAAAGGTTATCTGCAGGGCACTCAGTCGCGCCTCTCATTTTTACCGGAACAGCATACCGATTTTATTTTCTCTGTTTTGGGGGAGCAGTTTGGGCTTGTGGGATGTTCGGTTGTCATATTGTTATTTTTAGTTCTCATAGTAAGAGGCTTGATGCTTACTCACTCGGTAAAGAATCGTTTTATAAATCTGATAGCGGTTGGATGCGCTTCAATGTTAGCGTTTCATATATTTGTAAATATCGCGATGACTGTCGGACTTATGCCCGTTACAGGAATTCCGCTGCCGTTTCTCTCCTACGGCGGTTCTTTTACAATAACCGTGGCGGTTTTAGTAGGACTATTGCTTAACGCGCGAATAACTAATCAGGATTTTTGATAAATACTGAGCCGTATCACTTTTTTATACACACGAGCGTAATCAAAAGCTATTTTTATATGCTGTATATCTCGAAATAAGGACGCATCCTTTTAGGATGCGGGAAAATTTTTGGGGATACATATTTTCTATCGGGCGGCGCATCCCATTCGGGATGCAAAACAATCATCCCGGCAGAGCAAAAAATTAATCTAACAAAAAAGGTTTATATTCATGCATCCGGTGTTATTCAACATTTTTTCATTTCCTGTGCCCTCTTATGGGATGATGCTCGCGCTCTCTTTTCTCACAGGGATTTTTATTGCCGCGCATCGTGCGAAAAAGGCTGGTCTTAATCCTGATACTGTTTCAGACATGGGTTTATATGTGATAATCGCCGCGGTTGCGGGATCGCGGCTTTATTATGTGTTTTTGCATTTTGATGAGTTTAGGGGCGACCTTTTGTCTGCCGTAAATCCATTTGCGGGCGGCAGTGTGGGAATTGGCGGTCTTGTGATGTACGGGGGATTTTTGGGAGCGGTTATCGCCGCGGTTATTTTCTTTAAAATTAAAAAGATTCCGCATTTGCCGTATCTTGACGTATGCGCGCCAAGCGTAGGTATCGGTATTGCCCTTACAAGAGTTGGATGTTTTTTGAACGGCTGCTGCTACGGCGCCGCGGCGAAAGCGCATAGTTTTCTTTGTATACACTACCCGGATTCGGGTATAAGTCCTGCCGGACACTATCAGCACTCCATAAACGCTTGCGGTCTTCAGCCTTCGGTACTTTATGAGGCGGCAGGCGGGCTTGCGATTGCTCTCATTATTTATCTTATTGGTAAGAGTAAAATATCATTTGCCGGCTTGCAGTTTTATCTATTGTTTGTATTTTACGCGGTACTGCGTTTTGGAATTGACTTTACACGCGTTTATAACGCCTCTGAAAGAATAGGGCCGTTCTCGCATAATCAGGCGCTTTGTATAGTGCTGTTTGTAATTTTTGCCTCTCTCATTCTTAAAAAATTTCTCACTAATGTTGATAATTCGAAAAAAGGCGTTGAAAGCAGCGCTGCTGTGGGAAAACGGAATGAAAAAGACGAAGTCACTGCGGATCAAAAGTAAATATGTTGAAAGTAAACTGCTCTCATTAGTAAAACGGGCGGAGGATTTTTTTGTTCCTCCGCTGTGTGTTATATGCAACGGTTCTCTTGTCTCAGACCGCTGGATGTGTAACTCCTGTCTTGACAAACTCAATCTCAATCACAACACCCGCAACGCCTGCTCTCTCTGTTCTCAAAACGGGCAGAAAAGAGTTTGCGCGTGTGAGTTCGCGTGGGATTATCCATTTCAAAAAATATTTTCGGTTTATGATTATGATGAAACGCTAAGCTCAATTGCTCAGCATATCAAGTACAAGGGGAAAAAGAGATTAGCGTATCATATCGGCGGGATGTGTTCATCCCTTATTCCAAGTGATTATTTTAATGGTGTTGACATGGTGATACCGGTCCCGCTTCATAAATCAAGAATGCGCAAAAGGGGTTACAATCAATCGGAGTGGTTTGCAAGGGGTGTTCTTAAGGGAGCGGACAAAAAATTATTATTACGGACAGATCTGCTTACAAGAATAAAAAACACAGGCACTCAGACAGCGCTTGACAGAGAGGAGCGGCAGAGTAATCTTGCGGGTGCTTTTGCTGTTAATTTTCATAAGAAAGGTGAGCTGAGAGATAAGGTAATTGTTCTTGCGGATGATATCCTGACGACGGGAGCGACGGTTGAGGCGTGTACTGAGGAGCTTTTGAAAGCAGATTGTGCGTCTGTAAAGATACTTTCTATGGGCAGGGATTGAGAGAGAGGGGGATCATGGAGCGCATTTCCGCCCCGGACGCTGCCCGGGGGGTAATGATTATGCCCCTTTGGGGCGCGGGAAAAATATCAGAAATCTCTACTGTTCCGGATACAGCTCTTGAATCTGCTTAATCGTAGGAAGAATCTCAAAGAAAACATCAATGAGCTCCGGATCGAATTTTGTTCCGCTGAGTTTGCGCATCTCATCGAACGCGTCATCTATTTTCCACGCCTCTTTGTAAACTCTTTTTGAGCAAAGCGCGTCAAACACGTCGGCGATTGCTACAATTCTTCCCTCTAAAGGAATATCCGTACCTTTTTTGCCCAAGACTTTGCCGTTCTCGTCTGTTTTTATGGGAGCGCCGCTCATCGGATCGACCCAGCCAGGGTAACCGGTGCCGTCCCAGTTTTCGTGATGGGTGAGAGCGATCTCTTTTGCGATCAGGTCAAACGGCGACTGCGGATCGTTAAAAAGCGCCGCACCGTGCTGAGAGTGCTCCTGCATTATTGTAAATTCCTCCGGGGTAAAGCGTCCCGGTTTTTTAAGTATTGTGTCTGAAATGGCAACTTTTCCCACATCGTGCAGCATGGAACCTATACGTAAAAGATCGCGGAATTTTTCGCGCTCTGAGTCTGCGATGCTGTGATTATATGCCCAGCGGTCATAAATCTCTACGGCGTAACCGGCAACCCGGTTTACATGAGCGCCGGTCTCTTTAGGATCCCGCAGCTCCGACATTTTAATCATCCGCAAAATCATCGCACGGTTTACATAAGCTCTTTGTAAAGCGCCTGTCGCGTGGGTAGCGAAATTTGTAATGAAAAATTCATCGTCAGCTGTGAATGGTTCGATATTTCCGTTGTCATCTTTACCGTTAATTACCTGAATAACGCCCAAAAGCTGACCATCCGCGCCTATAAGAGGGAACGTGAGCGTAGAGACGGTTTTATAGTTTGTCAGTTTGTCAAAAGACGAGTTAAAAGTGTACGGCGCGTCAGGCGCGATATTATACATATCAGGTATATTAATAGTTTTACCTGTAAGCGCGCAGTAACCTGCAATAGATTTTTCATTAATCGGTATGGCAATAACGGAGTATACCATCTTTTGGCCGGGAGGGAGCAGTTTTATGACGGTATCGTTCTGAGCGTATTTTATTAAGAGAACCTCGTCACGGTCATCTCCGTAAACCGGCAGCTTGACATATATCGAACCGGCGTCCGCGTTCACTCTTTTCCGCGCTTCAAAAAGAATCCGCTCAAGGAGCAGATCCAAGTCCTGAATTTTGTTGAGCTCTGTATTCAGGCTTATAAGTGATTTAAAGTCTGTTTCTTTAGCTGTCATGAAATTTTGTCCGTCCGGTCCTTCTTTCGATATGTTAAGAGGCTTTATAAACGTCAATAAATACCTCACCCGTAAGCCCCGACGGACGTCCATTCAAACGCAGCACGTTGTCAACAGTGTTAACAACTTCTACAGTAAGCTCGTTGCGCTGAGATGTACAGTAAGGGGTAATATCAAGTTCCATAGGATGCCAGTGCAGCGCACCAGCATCTGTGCCGTTTATTTTCACATATACCGTACCTGATACCTGTGAAAGACGCAGGATCAGTTTTTCGTAATCGTTGGGTACCTCAAAAGTTTGCGTGTAAGCGGCGCGTCCCGACAAAAACGGGTATCCGTATTTTGTCCATGAGTCGTGCCCCACTACGAGAGGCTGCTTGTCAAGCGCCCAGCCCTGCGGGCCTTTAGCAATAGAGAAATTTCCCATAACAAGCGGCGGATAAACAAGAGTTTGAGGCTCCACAGCGCTTGCGGCTGTGCGCACAGAGATACGGTTCATACCTTTTGTCAATTTTTTGCGGATATCGTAGTATGATATCTTTTCGCCGAATAACTTTTCAAGCGAGCCGTCGTTTGAAAATGGAATTTCGGAGTTGCTGCTCTCCGCTTTAGTTTGAAGCCGTCCGTCGCTGAATACTTCTTTCTCTATTTTAGCGCCGTTAACGCTTATCTCGTTGCCGGCAAACGGTACGCTGCTGTGTCCAAGACCGCTGAGCATGAAGACGCAGTAATCGGGGATGCTTCTCGCTTCAAAAGTAGTCTCATAATAATGGGAGAACTGTCCGGTTTCGCGGCTGAATCCGATTCTTATGTTCCAGTTTGATAAAGGGAGAACGTTCATGCTCTGAGCGGCAAAACTCCACTGCTCCTTAAACACAATTCTGTAAGACCGGGCCGGAAGCGCAAACGGGTTAAAACCCTGCGCCGGAGCCGTCTGACCCGCGGCGGATAGTTTACTTGAGCATGAAACTACAATAAGCGTCTGTAAAGGTAAAAGGTGGAGGCGCGCTCTTGCCGCTGTTTTATCTGCGTCAACAAGCTCAATATCGGTGATTCTGCCGGTTTGACAGTTTATGGCGGCAAAATATTTATCAAAAGGCATCTCCGCTACTACCGTCTGCTCGTCTGTATCTGAGAGGTTATGGAGCATATAAATCTTGCCGCCCTCAGTATGATACGTCTGTACCGCGATATCCGGCCTGTCGCCGTTTTCACGCAGAATCACAATTTCAGGTTTGATATTGCTTAGCGGCTGATCCAAATCTGACGCCGAACAGACGTAAACGCTTTTTCCTCTGCTCGCAAGGAGTTTTTGTATGCGCGCGGTTACCGTTGCGGTTTCGCCGTCCTCGTAAGTTCCTTTAGGCGCTTCGTCAACAAATATTATTGTAGTTCCCTTAGCCGCGAGCTTCTCTAAAAATACAAGCAGGCTTCTTGTGATAAAAGGAGCGTAAGCGACAGTAAGCGCCTTATAGTTGCCTTTACGGATACGGTCGGTTGTCCCAAACTCTCCATTTTGGCGTACAGCACAGCTCAATAGAAGCTCTTCGCTTATAACATCAAACCCAAATCCGCTGCCGTAGAGCGCGTTAACGGCTTTTTCAAACGCGGCGGCGGATTTTACCGCTGTTTTTGAATTGCCGGGAAGATATTCAGAGATAATAGAATCGACAGGATTTAAAAGCGCCACCTCTCTTGAGGCGTGCATACCTTTAAGCGCCTCCTGACTTCTCGCGCTGTAGTTGCAAAGAAGCTGCAAATGATCCCACTCAGGCGAATACCACGCAGGACTGCAGGGAGTTTTGTAGTAACCGCGTCTATCAATATTAAAGAAAAATCCATCAAACAAAATATGCGACTGCCCGGCAAGCAAGCTCAGATCTATCTCCTGCTTTAAACTCTGAATCGTATTTCCCGCGCCGAGGCGGTTTCTGCCTATAACAGTTACCGTTTCACGGCGGTACTGATTCGTGTTTATATCTGCAATTGTACGTAAAAGCGCGTAGTTTTCGAGGCTGCCGTCAAGATTTTGCAGACCAAGCGCGGTTATTGAGGAATCCGGCGGAACATAGCTGTCGCGCAGTGAGTTTTCGGGACGGTATACCCCTGTTTCAGGCCACAGCGTCCACTGTGAAAGGCGGTATTTTTTGACCCACGCCTCAATAGGCGCGGTAAAACGCTCCGCAATCATATTGAATATAAAAGTATGCACATGCACCCTTGTTCTATGAGCGCCCGGCGCGTCTGAAAACAGCATCGGCAAAAGAGAGACAAGGTCTTTCTTATACTTCGATTTATATTTGGCGGCCGCTTCATCATCCCACAATATCGCGTTATCCCCGGGGCGCAAAGCGGGCAGCTCGGTGACAAATCCCTCAAAAGTGGTTGGAATATACTTGGAAAAATTTGTTCTTAATACATCAAGGGTATTTTGTATATAAACGGCCGCTAATTTCGGGTTGATAACGTTGAGAACCGCGCTTCCGGCAGGGTCGCGCACAACAATTTTTTTATAGAGGAAGAGGGACCAGTCCGCTCCCGGAGCTTTCCATGTCATATTAGACTTGTTAGCTGGAATTTGGACACTTTTCATAGAAGCGCTGTTCTTTTTCACAGCCTGAGCGATGTAGCTGCCCTGAGGGTCAAGAGCTATTTCGCATTCAAGCGTACCCAAAGCCGGGGCGGTTTCACTCTCAAGAGCGAGATATTCCGCGCGATTCTTTTTGCTTTGATTGAGGATAGAGTCAAAACTTCCGCTCCAAGAGAGCGAGAGATCGTCTGAAAGCCGTACTTTTATCCCATTGCGCTTAGCGATTTCAAGGACAATTCCGAAATTCTCTATAAACTCCTGCGACATATACGCCGGAGACATATCACGCCCGGGACGGATCACAACCCCGCCAAATCCTTTCCCTATTAGAGCGGTGAGCTGTTTTTCAATCTCAACAGAGGTAATTGAGAGGTTCCATACCCACATCGCCCAAGGCTGAGCGTCGCGGCCGGGTTTGGCAAGAGAATTTTTCAAGTTTTTCAAACCTGACTCCTGATCTTTTCATGTAAAGGGGCTTCTAAATTACAGTATACGCCCAATGGTTTATTTTAGGTAAGACAGCGCCGCAAATCCGGTGGAATAGGGGGGCCGGTACCTTACTATATATATTAATTTAATTCAGGATACCGCCAAGGTCAACAATAATTTACCGTGTGGTAATCTTCAAAGTACTGTAAGGTATTGATTTTATTGCGGTTAAGTGGGTTTAAATAGTTGATTAATATTTTGAAATTCGGGGAAACAACTCTTAATTCGGCAAAAACCGTCTCAAAATCGAACGGTCTGCCCCAAATTTTTCCGCGACTCTTAATCCTGTTTTTTTGTAAGCGGGAACATCTGAAAATTGATATTGTAAACCGTTTCACTCTCTTTATCGTTATTCACGATACTGCGTACTCTGTCATTGAATTCACCGGCTTCCTGAACGATCTGCTCATAGGCTTGCCGGGAGATTCCTATTGTCATGTTTGATATGCAGCGTTCGTCTCTCGCAAAAACATCAAGCGCCCGCATTCCAAGTTCACAGAACTGCTTGTTGACGCTGCGGATACTGCTTGACATCGCCTCTGTTCCTGTAGTTATAGCGGGACTGCTTTGGTAATACTTGTCTTTTTTCTTGACGATAAACTCAAGCTTGAGTAAAAGCTCAACGCTCTCTTTGGCCTCTTTTTGAGTTATGGGCGGATTGAGGCTTTGCGCGAGCTTTTCATAGTCATCTTTCCAGTCGATGAGGCAGGCAAGCTCTCTTAAAGCGGTGTGGTACCATTTAGAGTAATAGTCATGATGGTCTTGCGATACGATCTGTGCCTTTACTTTTTCACGAAGTTTACGCAGTTGTTCAAGATAAAGCTCCGCTTCCTGCTGGGTTTTACTTTGATTATAATGTACAAGGGTATTAAAAAAGGCCGCGTCCTTATCGGTAAGACCGAGTCCCTTAACAAACGCGGGGATTGTGCGCTGCGTAAGGTTGCGCCTGCCCTCAACTACCTCCTGATAAAGCGAAGGAGAGGAGAGTCCCGCTTTACGGCAAAAATAGCGGCTTGAGAAGAAAGAGCTCGTTCTTTTCTTCTCTTCAAAGTAATCCTTTAAAAAATCGCGGTAATTATCGTAATGTTCTATTCGGTTCATATCAATATTAAGTTACATCACAAACTAATGAGAACGCAAGCGCATACAAATTAAGTATTGATATGTGTTGATAAAAATGTACTTTTTGTGAGTACAGCGAGCTCATGTTTGCGGTGATAATCAATACAAATCAACCGGCTGAAATGACAACGGGACGGCGAAATTGAAGCCGTCCCGTATCTTAATCATCGTCAATAATACTGTTTTAAGACTCTATTTAATGACATCACTCAATTGTAAACTCCACAGATTTCAGCACCGTGCCTTTAGCCTGATCAACCGCCTCCACTTTCCATTTTCCAATATTATCAGCAGGATTTGCAAACGTGCGTCTGCTGAAAGTACGGAAGTATGGTGATCTGACAGGCAGCACCGTTGTCTGAACACGATTTCCGTTATGGAACCAGCGGTGTTCAATTTTCATGGTATCCACAGCGCCTGTAACGTGGGTGAAAAAGAAGAGCTCTTTTACATCCTTGGAGAATTTATCTGACGCTCCAACCGGCTCCCTTCTATCTTTTATGGAAGAACAGACAACACCCTTTTTAACTGTCATACCGGAAGCCCCGCGCGGAGCGGCAACTTTCTTTTCAGCTTTAGATGCGGGAGCAACCGCATCTTTTTTAACTTCACCCTTTTTCTCAGTTGCAGCCGGCGCAGCCTTTTTTTCAGCTTTTGGCGCGGGAGCCCCAGCAGGAGCAGCTTCTTTTTTAACCTCTTTCACTTCGTTCTTTTTTTCTGCGGGAACGGCAGCTTCTTTTTTAGCATCACATTTTTTCTCTGCCGGAGCAGCTGTTTCTTTTTTCGCTTCACCCTCCGCAAATATAACAGAACTACCCAAAAGCAAGCACACCGCCGCAATTGTTACTGACACACGCATACCAACCCTCCATGAAATTATGTGAACACACTGTATCACCGTATTACATATAGTTTAAGAAAAAAACATCTTAGAGTCAAGGATTTTTATTATATTTATTGCACTTAACACTAAAAAAGGAGTTTTTGCCCGTATGATAAAAGCAGGTTTTGTAGGATGGCGCGGCATGGTTGGCTCTGTGCTCATGGAGAGAATGCTCAGTGAGGGTGATTTCGCGGGATTTGAACCCACTTTTTTTACAACTTCACAGCTTGGCGGCAAGGGGCCGTCTATAGGATTTGAGACTCCCCCGCTCAAAGACGCTTTTAATATCGACGAACTTAAAATACTTGACATTATAGTATCGTGTCAGGGCGGCGATTATACAAATGAAGTGTATCCGAAACTTCGCGCAGCCGGATTTAAAGGGTATTGGATTGACGCGGCTTCCGCATTGCGCATGAAAGAATCAAGCATTATCGTACTTGATCCTGTAAACCGTAATGTAATTGACAATGGATTAAAAAACGGCATTAAAGATTTTATAGGCGGCAACTGTACGGTAAGTCTTATGCTCATGGCTTTTTCCGGTTTGTTTAAGCGAAACTTGATCGAATGGGTATCAAGCATGACCTATCAGGCATCAAGCGGAGCAGGCGCGAAAAACATGAAAGAGCTTGTGGCACAGATGGCCCACCTGTCTAACGCCTCAAAAGAGACGCTCGAAAATCCGGCGGCAAGCGCACTTGAGCTTGACAAAATCATAACCAATGAACTGCGCGGCAGTGCAATCCCAACCGCAAACTTCGGCGCACCTCTCGCCGCGTCGCTCATCCCGTGGATTGACAAAGGGATGGAGAACGGTCAAACCCGCGAAGAGTGGAAAGGCGGCGCCGAGACTAATAAAATCTTGGGCTTAGACGGCGGTAAAACAATCCCGGTTGACGGTCTGTGCGTAAGAGTCGGAGCTATGAGATGCCACAGCCAGGGGCTTACTATTAAGATGACAAAAGATGTTCCTCTTGATGAGATTACAGAGATGATCGCGAAAGATCATGAGTGGGCGAAAGTAGTACCTAATGTCAAAGAGGACACGCTGCGTGAACTTACTCCAACGGCAGTGAGCGGCACGCTGACGGTTCCCGCGGGCCGTCTGCGCAAGATGAATCTCGGGCCGGATTACTTAACTGCTTTTACAGTAGGTGATCAGCTCTTGTGGGGCGCCGCGGAGCCGGTGCGCAGAATGTTTAAGATCGCTCTTGAGCATATCAGCAAGTAATTTTCAGAAGTTTTTTTCTTTTTCAGCACCCCAACGGGGTGACATATCACTAACCCCGGGCCAAAGCCCGGGGAATTACATGCCTACGATATCTCTCTTAGCCCCAAAGGGGCGTAATCACTAACCCATGGGTAGTGCCGCTGTTCACCAGCTCCGTTGGAAAAACCGCACCTCTTTGTCAAGCATTTTTTGATTTTTTTCAAGTTTCATTTGAAGATCACCACTTCAAAACTTTTTTGACTCTATTTGACTTCCCGAACACCGCGCACTGCCCGCTGCCCCGCCCGCTGCCGCAAGTTTTTGCTCCTCAACAAGAAGCGGGAGCGTTATCTCACCCGGACGCTTCTTCTTGATAAAACCAGCCGTAATTCCCGCAATTGTCAACAATAGACAAAACGTAACGAACCAGTCGCCGAAGCGGTTGTAGAAAGTTGCGACTCTGTACACAGGAACATCATTAGTGATAATCGCGCGTTCGTATAGCTTGGTTCTTGATATGATCCTGCCGTATGGGTCAACGTGCATGCTGATACCTGAATTAGCGGAGCGCGACATGGAGATTCCGTTTTCGATAGAGCGCATCTGAGACATTGCCGCGTGCTGATACGGGCCTGAAGAGCGGCCAAACCAGCCGTCGTTTGTTATGTTTACAATCAGGTTTGTAGACTCTTTGAGACGCCTTTGGACAAATGAGGGAAAAATTATCTCATAACAGATATATGGAGCGATCTCTAAATTTTCATTTATGCGCCATATCGTCTCCTCTTCCCCCTGCTTAAACGAGGCGCCGCCCAAATTTACTCTTGAGACAAGAGGTAATTTCGCCTGAAAAGGCATTATCTCCGAAAACGGCACAAGTATTATTTTATGATAGGGAGTGAGCTTGTCTTTTTCGATAAGAAAAGCGGTGTTATATACATCGTACTCCTCGCTTGAACCAACTTCACCCTTGCCGTACTCCCAGTGCAGCGCGCCGGCGAGAATCGGAATATTTGCCTGCCTCGCCCATGAGTGCGCGGCCATGCGGCGCTCTGTGCGCCTCGCAAGGTAACAGTGCAGAGCGCTTTCGGGAAAAATTATAAATTCCGGTTCATCTTTCATCGCTTCCGTTACCATTTGTCCGCTTATCTCAAAGGCGCTGTCTGTAGAGTTTGCCGTCCAGTTAAACTGATCCATGTCGCTTTGCAGAATAGCTATCCGGGAAGTTTTCGTATTTTGAGGCTCAGTGTTCAAACGTACCGCTCCCCATATAAAAATCCCTATTACAAGCGCAGCCCATCCGCAGCACGCAATCCACTGTTTCCTGTAATTTTTGCCTTGCTTAACAGCGCGCAATAATTCCCATAAGACAACATTGCCGCAAACAATTAAAAATGAGAGACCCCAAACTCCAGTAAACGATGAGAACTGCGCTAAAGGAAGAATCCCCGCGGAACTATAGCCAAGAAGCGACCATGGGAAACGCAATTCACCCAAAGTACGGCTGTATTCGGTAAGCACCCAAATGGCGGGAAATACCGCTATGTATAAACGCGGAATGTGGCGGACACAAAACCTGAGCGCGAGCGCCGCAACAAAATAATACGCGCCGAAAAGAAAAGAGATGAGAACTACCCCAACTAAAACAAGCGCCCAAAGCCCCCGTACGTTTACATTGCCTATCCAATAATATTGAGCCAGCGACATTGACACACAGTAGATATAAGTATGGATCAAAGCTCTTTTGCGGGATGGACGTGTGGCAAAATAGATAAACGGTATTATCGCCGCAAAGCTTAGAAGCGGCATCGGAGTAAACAGCGGGTGGAGCATTGAGTTAAAGGGCGGCAGACAAAGCGAGTAAAGAGCCCCCGCTAACGCCGCAAGCCACCATCGATTTTTACGCTCATAAAAATCGCCGATTTTTTTTAATATTACTTGCAGCATCTAAATCCTACGTAAAAATATTTTCTGTTTTTATCAAGTGTAACAAAAGAGTCACAGTTACTGTCGTTAGCGCCGCTCTGATAAAATCCGCCGTAAGCGGGCGCTGTCGCGCCGTCATTAGAGTCTACCCATTCTGAGGCGTTGCCGCTCATGTCAAATACCGAAAGTGAACCGGCGCAGTCGTTATATATTCCGGAGGCGCTGAGCCTGTTTTTTGTTTTGAAGTTGCCAAGGGTGTTGCATCTGTTTTTATCAAAATCTGTTCCATAAGGATATACTCTGCGCCCCGCCTGCCTTTGAGTCCTGTCATTTCTGCACGCTCCCTGCCACTCGCTGCTTGTGCAGAGCCTCTTACCCGCGCTTTGACACGCCTGCACCGCCTCATGCCAGCTCATATTTACATGCGGAACCGTGCCGCGGCTATTGGGCCACTCATATTGATCTATGCAAAACCTCCCCTGCTCCGCGGTAACCATTCCTTCAGGACAGATAACAACACGCATAGTATCGGTTGCGCTCACGCCAAGGGAGTTTGTCACCCTTAGAACCGGAGTTGCGTATGCGTTAAATACATGCTGAACAGTACCGGTTGTTGCCGAGCTCCAGTCAAAAATTCCGCTGCCGTTAAAATCCCACTCGTATTTAACAATTTCACCGCCGCCGGGAACCGCGCCTGTTCCCCGAAGTCTCACCCTGCGTCCGGCTCTTGAAACGATATCTTCCCCCGCGTTTGCTACAGGCGCCTGTGTACTTACATCAACGGTAATAGTGTCGCTCCCAACCGCTCCGTTTGCCGCGCGCACGCTGAATATAACCTGATGCTTCCCCGACTTGGTAAAAGTATGATCAAAAGCGGCAGGGGTGGCGGAAGAGAAAGCCGGAGCCGGCGAACCTCCTATATGCCATTCGTAAAGTACCAAGTTACTAAAGCGGCTCTCCGCGCTGCCTCTGAATTTCACAGGAGTATTTACCATCGCTTTATAAGGTCCGCCCGCGTCTGCTATCACAGGACTGTTTACGATTTTCACAGCGATTTGTTGTGATACACGCCCGCCTTTTTCGCCGATGACTTCACATATCAAAGTGTAATCACCCGCCTTTTCAAGTTTTATACTCACCTGAGGCACTGCGCTCTTCTTCTCAATAACCTCGGCGCCTAATTTAAAACGCCATAAAAATTCTTTAGGAGCGCCCGCGCTTACGCCTACTTTGAAAACCATCTCCTGTCCGGCAAAAGCCTGTCTTGGGCCGCTTAGATAATCAATTGTTATCCTTGGAGCGGCAGCCGAAACAGGAACCGGAGCTGGGACAGGGGTTGTGATTACAACCGGAGCCGGCTCGGGTTCGGGTTTTGGTTCGGGAGTTTTTACTGCAGGTTCATAAACTTTTGGCGGCTCTTCGCTTACGGTATCAACCGGCGGAAGTATAATCTGCCTTGGACGCGCAGGTATTTGAGGAGGGCTCTCCGCCATAATGACGCTGACGGTAGCTGCAGCTGTTTCAACAGGCTCCGGCTGCGGAGCCGCCGCAACCTGCTGAATACGGCACCGGGCAGACGCGACCGCTTTTTCGATAACGCTCTTACCCACCCACTCTTTGAGCCGCTCAACCTCATCTGCTTGAATCACCTCTTTTTGCGGCGCGGACGCCGGCTCTATAAACGCTTTAGTACAGGAGATAACGCGCGTCTCTTCCCCGCTGCGATTTACAAGCGCTTCTCCTCTAAGCACAGCTATTTGCGCACTCTTACCGGATGGAGCGACACTGAGCGCGGCGTCGGCATTTCTTATGGTGATAAACGCGTCTCCGGTACGGCACACGGCATGAGACCCGTCCCGCATGACAAAGTGCAACTCGCCGCTGTGGGCTACTAACGCGATATCCTCAACTCCTGTGGTGCGCGTCAACTGCAAGTTTGATCTCTCATTTACGTAAACGGTACCTAATCCGGCGGCGATTTTTATTTTTGAGCCCGGCGCAACTGTCAGCGAGTCCCAAAGTTTAAGTTTAAGCCCTGCCGTAAGGGGCTGTACCTTGCCGTTTCTCAGCAAAGACGCCTCGCCAACCACAATCTGCACCTCAGGCCCCTCTTCTCTAAGAGTACATGAAGCCGTCATAATCATTAATAAGGCAAATATTGATAAAATCAAACCATAAAAAACGCGCATAAAAAATACCTTTCAAAATGAACATCTGATAATACGCTAAGGTCACCATTCCTACATGTCTGTAAAACTTATCTCCAAAATTATATAGTATAGATAGAGAAGATAATTAATAAAAATATATTAAGCGCCCGTTATGTAGTAATTTAATCCCTAACTTTTCCAGTTTTCACGTAACTCCCCCCCTAAACCGACAATAAACACCGTTTATACTATAAAAGAGTATGGGATAACTGCTGCAATAGACGCATTGTTTGGCGATACTGTTGATGCGCTCAAGAAATACTTCCCCAATTCATGGCAGCTGCTCATTAGTTTAGCATATGGACGATTGGTTCATCAATCGCCGCTTAAAAACATGGCGTTCCATCAAAAGTCAAGCGCTTGTGTATTACAGGTTACTACCTGGCAATATCAAGGATATCAGCGCATTCAAATTATGCTTGAAAGAAAGCGGTGTGAAGGATGCTGTTGTTATAATGGATAAAGGTTTTACGTCAAAAAGTAATATTGAAACTATTGAGAATAGTGGACTAAAGTTTATTATCTCACTGCATAGGAATAATTCTCTCATCAACTATGAGAAACTAAAATCCGGTGATAAGCGTCTTTTTGACGGCTATTTTGAATACGAAGAACGTTTCATAATGAAAAGCTCTTGAGGGGTGGATGTACGTATATCGCGTGCGTTACACGCAAATACGGTGCGATACGATGCGTTTTGTTTTTAATTTCCCGCCCTGTTCTCACAAACAGCGTGGGCATTTATTATTTTAAATCCGAAGAGTTTCTTGAACAGATGAAAGACTTTTCAAGCAATGTTTGGTCAAAGTGGCTGTGGGTTGTGATAGGACTTGCGCTTTGCTGTGAGGCGCTGTTGTTTAGAAGAAGATAAAAGACAAATTTACCAGAGGGATAGTTAAATGTTCAAGCTTAAGTTATGTGCGTTTTGTGTAGTTCTTGTGTCAATTTTCGCAGCCATGTCGCTTATTGGGTGCGATGACTCCAGTACCGGTCCCGGTAATAATGGCGGTGATGGCGGTAACCAAAGTATTAGTGACAGCAGTCATTTCAACCCCAACATCAACTATGGTTTTTTTACCGATTCACGAAATAATAGAAGTTATCGAACTGTTGTAATAGGCTCTAAGACGTGGATGGCCGAGAATTTGAATTTTGCGGGTTCGGGTGATGATATCGGCGTCTGTTATAGTAACAGTCCCGATAGCTGCGCCAAGTACGGCCGTCTTTATATGTGGAATGAGGCTATGAATATTGACTCAGCATTTAATCGTTCGGCGTGGGGCGGCAGCAATGTAAATCATAGAGGAGTTTGTCCGGCTGGCTGGCATTTACCCAATAATAATGATTGGGATAATTTAATGGAAGCAACTGGCAGCGTTTTTAGTAGCCCAGGCGGTTTGGGTCAGTGGAATGAGGCCGGAACGAAGCTCAAATCCCAAACGGGTTGGCGTACAGACAGTAGTTCCATCCCCGGTACGGATGAATTTGGTTTTTCGGCTCTGCCCGGCGGCAGCAGGGATGGCAATTTCGCTGGTGTTGGCCGCCGCGGCCACTGGTGGAGCGCCTCAGAGTTGCCTGAAAACTCGGCGTATCTCATGTCCATGGACTACAACGATGCTCACATGGGAAGGAGATGGAACAACTCTAAGAGAATCCGGTTTAGTGTTCGCTGTTTGCGAGACTGAAGCGGCTTGTTAATAACGACATAAAATCAACTTCAAAAAACATATAGACAGAAGCGAATATGAAACATCCCTATCTTGAAATGATTGACAACCGTGAACCGGTGATTTTTGACGGCGCGACAGGCACTGAGATTCAAAAACGCGAGCCTAAGCCGCAAGATTTTGGCGAATATGCCGGCTGCCCCGAATATCTGAATATCTCCCGTCCCGATATTATTGAAGAGATACACGTAAAATATTTGGAAGCCGGCGCTAATGTTATAGAGACAAACACGTTTGGCGGAAGTCATCCTAAATTAAAAGAATTTGGATTGGAATCGCGTGTTCACGAAATCAATAAGGCTGCCGCTGCGATTGCCCGTAAGGCGATAGAAAAAGCCGGCGGTGGAAAACAGCGGTTTGTCTGCGGATCAATCGGCCCGACTGGTTTTCTCCCGTCGTCAAGCGATAAGGAGTTGTCGTCAATCAGCTTTGATCAATTGGTTGATATTTTCCGCGAGCAGGCGCAGGGGCTTATTGACGGCGGCGCTGATATACTGCTTATAGAGACGTCGCAGGATTTATTGGAAGTCCGCGCGGCAATACTTGCCATACGTCAACTGTCAAAATCAATAAAACGTCACATACCCCTGCAAGTTCAAGCTACTATGGACGCAAGCGGGCATATGCTTTTGGGGAGCGACGTAAGCGCGTTCTTAGGCGCGGTGCAGTCAATGGGCGCCGATATAGCAGGGCTTAATTGCAGTACCGGCCCCGATGAGATGGCTCCTTTGATTGACAAACTGCTTGAGTTGTCAACGCTTCCTGTCGTCGTGATGCCAAATGCGGGATTGCCAGTCAATGTTGATGGAAAAGCTGTTTACAAAATGGGAGCTGATGAGTTCGCTTCCAAGATGCGTGCTTTTGTTGAACAAAAAGGAGTATCGGTCGTTGGCGGCTGCTGCGGTACTTCTCCCGATCATATTCGTGCTTTATCAGAGGCATTAAAAGGCGTTAAGGTTGCGCAGAAACAGAAGCGAAGCTGCTATTTGTCAACAACGATCAGCGGCCTTGATTTGGAGAAGCTGCCAAGACCGATAATCATAGGCGAGAGACTTAACACTCAAGGATCAAAAAAGACAAAAGAGTATGTGTTAAGCCGAAATTTTGATGAACTCTATCAAATCGCTAAGGAACAGATTGACAAGAACAGCAGTCTCATTGACATTTGCGTTGCCGCCAATGAGCTTGACGTCGGCGAATCAGAGATGATGGTTGATGTCGTCAGGTTTTTGAGGGATAGGGTTAATGTTCCGTTTTGTATTGATACCACAGAACCGGCAGTTATGGAAGCTGCGCTCAGGCACTCTCCGGGATCTGTGTTGATCAACTCCATAAACTTGGAGCATGGCGGTGAAAAAGCGCGGAGAATTTTGCGGTTAGCCGCTGATTTTGGATGCCCCGTCATTGCATTGACAATTGATGATAAGGGGATGGCGGCGACATCAGACCGCAAATTTGAGGTTGCGGCTGCTTTGAGAAAACTTGCCTGTGATGAATACGGTTTGCCCGAACACTTTCTGTATATTGATCCGCTTGTGTTTACGCTTGCGACAGGCGACGTGAATACAGCTAATGCTGCGCTTGAGAGTTTAGAGGCTTTGCGGCGTATCAAAAAAGAGTTCCCTAATGTACGGACGGCAATGGGCGTGAGCAACGTTTCGTTCGGACTCAAGCCTGCCGCAAGAAGAGTCCTCAATAATTTAATGCTTCATCACTCCGTTTTGGCCGGACTTGATGGCGCGATTTTTAATCCTTTGCATATTGATGACGTCAATAAATACGATGCGAAAGTACGTGAGCTTGGTGAGGATTTGCTATTCAATAGACGTGAGGATAGTCTTCATAGATTGGTTGAATTTTTTGAGAATGAGGCTTCGCCGCCGTCGTCGAGCAGCGGACGGACGGGGCGGCCGCCCCAACGAGGCGATACAGAGCAATCACCGGAAAAACGGTTGCATGACGCGGTGATCAACAGGGATAAACGCAATCTTCCTGAATTAATAGACGCATTATTAAAAGACAAATCAGCAACCGACATCCTTAACACAATCCTGCTTCCAGCAATGTCTCAAGTAGGTGAAAAGATGGCAGCCGGAGAGATGATTCTCCCATTTGTCCTGCAAGCCGCGGAGGTGATGAAAGAAGCGGTATCAATCCTCGAACCGCACTTAAAAAAAGAGGGCGGGGATGTGGCTAAGGGCAAGATGATTATCGCAACAGTTTACGGTGATGTTCACGATATCGGCAAAAACCTTGTCGCGTCAATCCTGCGTAATCAGGGCTTTGAGGTTATTGATCTTGGAAAACAGGTTGCGATTGACACAATTGTTGACGCTGTCAATAAAGAAAAACCGGATGCTGTAGGACTTAGCGCGCTTCTTGTCACTACAAGCCGTCAGATGGGCGAGTGTGTCAAAAAGTTTGCGGAGCTTGGGGTAAATGTCCCTGTCATTATTGGCGGCGCGGCAGTCAACAAAGATTTCGCGTCAAAAATTTCTGTGCTTGATGACGGTTCAACTTATGCTTCCGGCGTATATTACGCCCGTGATGCTTTTGATACATCGAAAATTTTGAGTTCTATCTTGTTGGCAAAAAAGTAGCTTTAATGTAATGCAGCATTCGATAATTACTATGGAGTAAATGGGAACACCATAAAAGTACATAATTATTATCTTTATGTGCAGTACATGTATTTCCGAATACTCAACAGGCGTGACCAAAAGGGTAAGTTGCGATATGAGAAATATAAGCGTATATGGGACTACTATGTCGAGAAGCCGCGAGTTCGCGTGAAAATCTGGACATATCAACCGAAGTTAACTTGAAGAGCCGTATGCCTTAGTAGGGCACGTACGGTTCTGAAGAGGGATGGACGGTGGAAGCCGAGCCAATCTACTCGACTGAAGCGTCGTGCGATAGCACAGCAATCGCATGATTCCGCCCACAGGCGAAGCCAAAGGGTGTTAATTTTTTTGTTCTGCACGTTGTATGCGTCACAGATTGGCATTATCCCCCGCCATATTTTAATTTATATACATGAAACGTCTACTACCCATAGGTAAGCAGGATTTTGTCGGCATCAGGGAAGATGGCTTTTGTTATGTGGACAAAACCGCCCGAATCCATCAACTAATAACCGGTTCCGGCAGAGCGGTTTTTCTCTCCCGCCCCCGGCGATTCGGTAAGTCGCTCTTGTGTTCAACATTGAAAGCCATTTTCGAAGGTAAGCGCCCACTTTTCGGTGAAATCGCCGGTCGTCCGGCGCTTGCCATAAACTCCCTTGATTGGGGGTGGGAAAAATATCCGGTTATTCGTATAGACCTGAATGTTGGTGAATATTTGTTGAAAGGGCTTGTTGAGTTATACGCTAATTTAAACAGGGACATGGAGCTTTGCGCTGAAAAATATGAGGTACCTTTTACAGGTAAAACGGAGAGTGACCGGTTTGCCCGTTTGATACACGCGTTACACAAGCAATGCGGCCGGCGTGTAGTAGTAATAATAGACGAATACGATAAGCCCCTGTTGAGCACCATAGAAAATACTGATTTGCACAATGATATGCGAAACGCTTTAAAGGGTTTTTACGGCGTTTTAAAATCATCAGACAGCGATTTACAATTTGTGTTTATAACCGGCGTAACAAAATTCTCTCGTGTAAGCGTATTTTCGGACTTGAACCATCTGACTGATTTGACCCTTAATCCGGCATATTCAGATATTTGCGGCTTAACGCAGGATGAGGTGGAACAGAATTTTGAGCCTGAAATAAAAACCATTTTGGAAGAAACCGGCAGAGATCGGGTGATGTACATGAAGAAGCTGCGGCAACAATACAATGGTTATCGTTTTTCAGAAAAGCCGCTTACGGTTTACAATCCTTTCGGCTTGCTCCAACATTTTAATGAAGCGGGTAAATTTTCGCCTTACTGGTACGAAACGGGTTCTCCCACGTTTTTGATAAATCTTATCAAAAAGCAAAAAATAAATATTGCCAAATTAGATAATATGCGGGTCAGGTATGAAGATTTTCGCAAGTATGACAGCGAAAACATAAAAGCGGAGCCGATGCTGTACCAATGCGGGTATCTTACCATATCAGATTATAACGAAAAACGCAACGAATACACCCTCGACTACCCGAACATGGAAGTGAGCTACTCCTTTGCAAACTCCTTGATGGAACAATATCTGCAAGTTACGGCTGATCGGTCTCAGGCGCTGTTCTCCAAGCTGCCCGATGCTTTCGAAGAAGGTAATATTGAAAATGCTATTGAAGCCCTGCGTCCATTTTTAGCCTCAATCCCGTATGACATAATCACAGATACCGAAAACTACTATGAAACCGTAGTGTTTCTTATAATGAAAATTCTTGACCTCAACTGCCGCGCCGAAGTTAGAACCGCAGATGGCCGAATAGACACACTCGTAGAAACAGATAACTTCGTCTACTGCATTGAGTTCAAACTTGACAAATCCGCAGAAGAAGCGCTTGCGCAAATTGATACCAAAGATTATCTGCTGCCTTGGAAAGGCACTGGGAAAAAGCTGATGAAAGTAGGTGTTAATTTTGACAGCAAAAAACGTAACATCGGCGATTGGAAGTATGAAACAGTTGATGCAGACCGGTAACAAATGAAGCCGACAATCAAACAAACTTTACAAACAATCAATGAGCATTTTGGAGCGTCAATTTGCCGATTGTTGTAAAGAAAATTTATTTGCAGTGATACACTTGTTAAAGATGAACGAATGAGAAAATGGCTGAAATCCACATAAAACAAACCCGGATTGTCGTGACTGATGTACTGTAATATTTTCTGAATATCAGGTTTACTGGCAAGCGGATTCACCATAAACGATGGATTGGAATTTCGCGCTTCCAATGCGGAAAGGACTACATTGTAGATGCGTTTGGCCGTGTTGTCTAAACGCGAGTAGTAGAATTTTGATTTACTTTTTAGCATACGGATTATAAATCAGGAATTGGCCGTAATCGTTTACTTAGTTTTTCGTCTCAAAATAACTCTCTCACTTAAAATTATATTCTGCATAATAAAAAGAGGATACTGTTGATACAATATTTAACAATTAATTATCTTTAAATTTCAACAATTAAAACAAAAATCAATCATAATCAAAAAAGAAAGATTCTTCAATCATGCCAGACTTTAGAGACACTTACGGTAACCGAATCTCCACAAAAATAGGTGACCGGATT
Source organism: Chitinispirillia bacterium (assembly GCA_009784115.1). Classification (GTDB taxonomy): domain Bacteria; phylum Fibrobacterota; class Chitinivibrionia; order Chitinivibrionales; family Chitinispirillaceae; genus WRCH01. The sequence continues at coordinate 414 of WRCH01000006.1, read as the reverse complement.
CTTGACAATTACGGCAATTGGGTATACGAAATTCGCGGCGACAGAATTTATGATACTGGCGGCAACTGGGTATATGAATTTCGCGGCAACCGTATCTATGACACTTACGGCAACTGGAAATACGAAATCCGGGGCGATCGGCTTTACGATACTTACGGAAATTGGTTGGGTTCGGGGTATTAAATTGTAAAAGAACTTATAACTTTTTCGAATTTCGCATTGTTTGCGATAAATGAGATGTTAGAGCCTGAAATTAGAGAAACTCAAAATCTTAACTTTCTCATTATCTCGACCATGTTTTTTCTTCTTTTGTAAAGAATAAGATATTGGCTTATCATATCTTTCACAACGATTTTTCCACCTTTTATTTTTGTCATTTTTTTGAACAGGTCGGCGATGTGTTCATAATATTTT